>JASHXK010000463.1 GCA_030043575.1 Terriglobales bacterium | reverse complement strand
GGACGCATAAGTCAGTCCCCAAAAGACAAATAGCATGAACAGGCCGACGAAAAGGTACACTCCGCAAACGATGAAGCAGCCTACGCTCCGTTGTCTTAGTAGCTCGGCCACGGGCTGAGGGGGCAGGGGCGCATCAGGCTCGAAAGCAGTCTCGGCTTTTGGATTGGGTCCGTAGCGATTCGGACCGGGCGTGCTGTCCACCAGGTGGAACACTAATACCAAGAAGCCGCCCAGCGGTATCAGGGAAGCAAGTAACCACGCCCCACGGAGGTTGGCATCATGCAAGCGCCGCACCGATACTGCCAGCCACGGCGGAAGGCTCGTCCAGAAGTACACAACGAAAAGCCAGGAATGATGTTTGACGAAAAGGAGCAGCATCACCAGAAGGAAATGGATCAGGAAGAAGTTCCAGAATTCCTTCCGTCTGGCCCTCCCGCTGAAGACTGCGTAATTCTTCCATGCCTGCAGATACCAGTTCATAACAGCTCAGGGCTTTCTAGAGCCGGGATTCGCGAGATTGTCTGCCGGTCTTTTTCGAAATGCAATAGAAAAGCAGCCGCTCCATCGTGCGCTGGCTACTTAGCGGGGCAAGGAGAAGCGGATCTTTAGGGTGTCCCAAACCGCGTCTGGTGGGGCGGCCGTTGCGCGCCGAAGTAGTGCTCGAAGTCCATGGAGTCGAGATCCAGAAACTCCTGCACGATCGGCTCCTGGCAGGCGGCCATCTCTTTAAAGGTTCCGAAGAAAATCGCTCTCGCCTCGTGAAGAAACAGCAGCCGGTCGGCCAGCTTCTTGGCGAGCGCCATATCATGGGTGACGACAATGCTGGTCAACTTCAACTGTTTCTTTAACTTTTGGATTAAATCGCCCAGCAGATGGGCCATTAGAGGGTCGACCATGGTGGTCGGTTCGTCGTACAGAACAGCATCGGGTTGGGCCGCGAGCGCCCGCGCAATCGCTACCGAGCGCTTCATCCCGGTGGACAAGTCTGAGGGCAGCAGATCGCGAAATTCCCGCACGCCGACCATGTCCAGCAGGCCGTCGATGATCTGATAGATCTGCTCTTCTTCCAAACCTCCGCGCTCGCGCAACGGAAAGGCCACATTCTCGCCGACGGTCAGGGAGTCGAACAGCGCGCCGTTCTGAAAAACCATTGTGACCTTCTTGCGGATGCGCTCCATCTCCGCTTCACCATAATCGGTAACGTCCTCGTAGGCGACCCAGATGCGTCCGCTATCTGGCTTAAGAAAGCCCATGATCTGGTGCAACGAAACCGATTTGCCGACGCCGCTTCGGCCCAGGATGCAGACCGTCTCGCCGGGCATGACGTCAAAGCTGACGCCGTCCAGCACCAGGTTGCTGCCGAATGCTTTGTGTACGTTCTGGAACTCGATGTAGGGCTTGCGCTCATGCATCGACGCTTGTTTCTCCGTTTCTTTGGGCTGCGGCTCGGGAGCCGGTGACTTCTGCCTTACCACTTCTCCATATTCTTCGGAGGTGTTGACGTTACGAAACAGGTTTTCCGAGAATCCCGCCGCAACGATCTCCGGCAACGGAATCTGACGCGTCGGAAGCGCTGAAAACAGGTGACTGATTTTGTAGTCGCCTCGCTTCAGCGCCTCTTCGGCAACGGTTCGCACCTGCGGGCGATAGATCGCGCAGAGCGGCTGTAAACCCCCCAGTGCATCGGGGACAACAATCAACTCCGGCGCGGCCTGGGCTTGTCGCACCAGCCATTCCAGAAAGCCTGGCGTCATCATTGGCATGTCGACCGAGAGCACCAGATTCAAGTCGGTCTCTGTCGCGCTCAACGCGGCGTGGATTCCACCCAGGGGCCCGCAATCCGGGTAAACGTCCTCGACGACAACACCGAATTGCTCGTATCGCGGCCTGGGGCCGGAGATGTACACCCTTTCAGCCACCGCTTGAGCTGTGTGCAGGGTACGCTCCAGCAAAGTCAAACCACCAAGCTGCAGCAGCGCCTTGTCAGAGCCCATGCGCGAGCTACGACCGCCGGCGAGCACAAACGCGGTTACGCCATCCACGTGGGAATGATAACTGATTGCCGAACCGCCATTCGCTATTCGCCGTTCGCTCTTCGCTAACCCCCGCCAGCAGTACGGGCTGAGACATCATCCAGCAGAACGAAGGTCATGTTCTGCCTGGCGAAAAGCGAACGGCGACGAGCGGCTTCTACGCGTGCGCTGGCTTAAACGTGCTGGTCTTGGGAATGCAGCCGTTGATCTCGATGGCGACGATGCGTCCGGCGTGATCGAGCTCCAGGGTTGCCGGTGCGTTCAAAACAGCATCGCCGCTCAGGCCGGGCAACGAGATGAATACGCGGTTCTCAACACACGTCGCCGTCGGGTCGCGCTTAAGGAAGGAGAGGGCGTGATCGTTGCGGCACATCTTGGGCAGCAGGAAACTCAGGTCGGCGACGTCGCCGGTTTCGGAGACCGACACCGCTACCTCGATGGAGATTCGCGACGTAACCTCGTCCCCTTCCACTTCAACCTGGGGTTTGAAGCAGATGTAGTACTCGAACCCTGACTCGGGATCGAATGGGCTTCGATCCACCTGGAATGCCATGAGTGCGCCTCCCTGCACTCGCCTAACTTGGAAAAGCATACTAAACCACCGGCGTGCTCCCTGCAATATCGCAAAGGGTTCGACTGGGGTCCGCAAGAAAAAGGGCGCCGCCGGCATCGGTTCAATCCTTGCGGAAGCTCTTCCGGAGCCAGTGGCAGCCGCCTGCTCTGGTATATTTCGGTGATAGCTGTTTCGATCCGAGCATGCCACTGTTTTCGCCCACAGAGTTTGCGAAGGAACAAGTGCTGGCTGTGCAGGAATACTCCCTGCTGGCCGGCCGTTCGCTGAGCAACGTCTTCACCCAGCCGCGCTATATTGCCGACACGCTTTTGCAGGCCGACCTCATCGGGGTGGGCTCGCTGCCCATCGTGGTGCTCACCGGCTTTTTCACCGGCGCCGTCCTGGCATTGCAGACTTCGAGCACATTGCAACAGTTCGGATCGCTCTCGCTGACCGGCAAGCTGGTTTCGCTGTCGATGGTCCGGGAACTCGGTCCGGTGTTGACCGGCTTGATGGTCGCCGGCCGCAACTCCAGCGGCATGGCCAGCGAACTGGGCTCCATGAAAGTCACCGAGCAGATCGACGCCATGCGCGCGATGGGGGTTGATCCCTCGAAGAAGCTGGTTACGCCGCGCGTGATCGCGACCGTCGTCATGCTGTTTTTCCTCAGTATCATCTCCGATCTGGTCGGACTCACCGGCGGTTTCATGATTTCCTTTACGCTGTTGGGGCTCGACGCCAGCCAGTACTGGACTACGGCTTATCAGGCGTTGCGCTTCGGTGATGTGATCATGGGATTGAGCAAGCCTGTCGTCTTCGGCTTCATCATCGCCAGCATTGGTTGTTACTACGGCTTGTCGGCCAAAGGAGGGACGCAAGGCGTGGGACGCGCCACTACGCAGGCCGTGGTTGCCGCATCCGTTCTGATCCTGGTCAGCGATTTCTTCATCACCCGGCTGCTTATGGGATTCTTCCAATACTGACCATGCCAATCCTCGCTCCGCCACAAGAAAATCCCTTGTCGTCGCTTCCTCCGCCGGCGGACGGATGCGTCATGCGCTTCGAAGATGTGTCGATTGCCTTCGATCATCCCGTGCTGGAAGGCATTTCATTTCAGCTTCCGCGCGGCGAAACCAAGATCCTGATGGGCGTGGCCGGAACCGGAAAAACCCTGATCCTGAAGCTGGCGCTGGGCTTGCTGAAACCCGATTCCGGACACATCGATGTGCTGGGCAACGAAATCACCGCCATGCGGGAGCAGGAACTCTTCGCTCTGCGCCGGAACATCGGCATGGTCTTTCAGGAGAGCGCACTGTTCGATTCATTGACGGTGGAGGAAAACGTCGCGTATCGCCTGATCGAAGAGACCGGCAGAGTTACTGAAGAAATTCACGAGCGTGTGCTGGAAGCGCTGCGATTTGTGGAACTGGAGCATACCGTCAGCCTGTTCCCGGCTGAGCTGTCGGGAGGCATGCGGCGGCGAGTGGCCATCGCGCGCGCCATCATCACGCAACCGGAGGTCTTGCTCTACGACTCACCCACCGGCGGTCTTGACCCGGTGACCTCGGACAGAATCATCGAGCTGATCGTTAAGCAGCGCGACGTTTATCACACCAGCTCACTCATGGTGACGCATCGCCTGCAGGATGCTTTCACCATGGCCAGCCATTATTTCGACCGCCAGCAGAACAAGATGTTGCCGGTGGGAGATGGAGTGGATTGCGGCGACCTGAATACCAGGTTCCTGATTCTTCGGGATTGCAAGATCATCTTTGAAGGCAACGCTGCGGAGCTGTTGCGCTGCACCGACCCTTACATTCGAGAGTATTTGAGCTGAAGAGGCGCGCCGAAGGTTTGCCTCGTGTCAGGGCACGGCTTCAGCCGTGCCGATAAGGCGGGAAAATACTTGGGCTTTAGCCCCAGTGCCTGTAGTGGCAGGGGCTAAAGCCCTTAAGTTTATTTCGACTTTTCGGCACGACTGAAGTCGTGCCCTGACACAAATCAGTTCTGCTTCGCGGCTGCGGCCCGCATCTTGGCGAACTCGGCCAGGCGCGCCTGTGTGCGCTTCAGGCGTTCGCGGCCTTCCGGCGTGCCCTCAACCACCTTCTCCAGGTTCTGCATGAACTCCGGCGCCATCATCTTCTCCCGCATCTCTTTGATGAAGGGCTGCACCTTGGCGTACACAAAGTTCATCTCGCCGAGCGTGTCCTGGGCCAGCGCTGCATTGAGCGTGCCGTGGACAATCAAGGACGCAACCATCTCCCAATAACCGAGAACCTGGCGCACGTAGGCGTTCTCTTTGGTACCGAAGGCGCCGACGACGGACATGAGTTCCTCAAACGAGGACGGCGAAAACTGGGCGACAAAATCCCGCGCTTGCCGCATGACCGCTTCGCGGCGCAGATCGTACAGTTTCAATACGAGTTCCGCGTCCTGATAAGTAGCTTGCGTACCGCTCATGAATCCTCCAGATGAATGGGGTGGGAAAAGCCGTCGATCGACGACGGCTTTTTGCCTGTTTGGATGTAGAAAAGTTAATCCCGCTTCAGGGAATTACTGCTGCGCCATGGCAGCCATCTTGGAGAAGGCCTCTTTCGCGCGGCGTTCCATCTCGGCGGGCGCAACATCCTCAACATGCTGGCCCAGTGCCCAGCGATGGCCAAAGGGATCGGTAATCTGGCCGTAGCGATCACCCCAGAACTGGTTGGCCAAAGGCATTTCCACTTTCGCGCCGGCAGCCACTGCCTGATTGAACAGGCCGTCGACATCTTCCTTCACGTAGAGGTTGAGCACCACTGGGCTACCCTTCAGCTCTTTCGGCGAGCTGCACCAGCCGGGAAACATATCGGCCAGCATCAGTCTCGCGCCGCCGACGTTCAGCTCCGCATGCATGACCTTTCCGTCCGGGGTTTTGTGGATCCCGAGAATATCGGCGCCAAACGCGTTCTTGTAAAACTCACAGGCTTTCACGCCGTCGTCGACGACGAGGTGAGCAATGATGGTCGCGTCCTTCAATTGTCCTGCCATGAATTCACCTCTTTTCACATAAATGCCCGGCGATTGGCCGGGCGGGTTGAATCGACAAACATTGTATTATGCAACGGCCTGGGGCGGGATTTGGCGCGAATAATCACATTTAACCGTGCTTTCATCCCCGGCGGTCTTCTTACCTCGCCGTTTCGCCTGTTTCGGCTCCTCCGGTTCGCTGCGCTTATTATTTGGGCAGACGATGAAGCTGCCTGACTTGAGGTTCTTTTCCAGCAGATACGGGCTGCCGCATTCCGGACAGGTCTCGGCGACAGGCTTATAGGCCGAAGTGAAACGACACTTCGGATAGTTCGAGCAACCGTAAAAGATGTTGCCGCGGCGGGCTTTTTTCTCCGCCAGATCGCCGGTCTTGCATTCCGGACACTTCACCCCGATGTAGTTCTGCTTCACCCACTTGCAGTCGGGATAGCCGCTGCACGAGATGAACTCGCCGTAGCGGCCGTGCCGCAACAGCAGGTTCCGTCCGCACTGCGGACATTTCTCGTCCAGCGGAATGTCAGGGATCTTTTTGCCCTGATCGAGCCGGCGCGTGGTCTTGCAATCGGGATATCCGGTGCAAGCCATGAACTGGCCGAAGCGTCCGCGCTTCAGCACCATGGGGCGGCCGCAGTTCTCGCAGTATTCCTCCTGTGTCGTCTCTTGCACATCGGCGGAATCCAGATCCGGCAAATCAATCGGATTCTCTTTGGTGAAGGTGCAGCTGTTGGGATCGTTCTTGTCATACGCGCTGCAGGCGTAGAACGACCCATGCTTGCCCCACTTGATGACCAGCGGCGAGCCGCACCGTTCGCACTTCTCGTCGGTCGGCTTCTCCATCCGCTTGACGTTCTCCATGTGCTTCTCGGCGTAATGGAGTTCCTTCTCGAACTTCTTGTAGAAGTCCTTCAGGGCATCGGTCCAGCGCTCTTTGCCGTCCTCGATCTCGTCGAGCTCTTCTTCCAATCGCGCCGTGTACATGGGATCGAAGATGTCTTTGAAGTTTTCGACCAGCAGATCGGTGACCACCATGCCGATTTCGGTGGGAATGAACTTCCCGCCCGACTTCTGCACGTATTGCCGCTCCTGGATGGTGCTGATGATCGCCGAATAGGTCGATGGGCGGCCGATGCCGCGCTCTTCCAGCTCCTTCACCAGCGACGCCTCGTTGTAGCGCGGGGGAGGCTCGGTGAAATGCTGCTCCGGCTTCAGGCCCTTGAGCGCGAGCTTCTGGCCTTCGGTCAGCAGCGGCAGCTTGTGCTTCAGCGCCTCATCCTCTTCGTCTTTGCTATCCTTCGATTCCTCATAAACTTTGAGGAAACCTTCGAACTTCAGCACCGATCCGGTCACGCGGAAGCGATACGGCGTTTCGGCAGTTTTCGCGTCGATGTCGACCGTGGTCTGATCGAAGACTGCAGGATTCATCTGCGATGCAACGAAGCGTTGCCAGATCAGCTTGTAAACTTTGAACTCGTCTTCCTGCAGGTACTGCTTGATCTCGTCGGGATGGCGTGCCACCGACGTCGGACGGATGGCCTCATGCGCTTCCTGGGCAAGCTTCTTCGACTTGTAGGTATTAGGCGAGTCGGGTAGAAATTCCTGGCCGAAGGCCTTTCCGATCAGCTCCCGCACCTCGGCCAAGGCATCATTCGACACCTGCGGCGAGTCGGTACGCATATAGGTGATCAGGCCGACCGTGCCTTCTTCGCCTCCCAGATCGATGCCTTCATACAGACGCTGGGCGATCATCATCGCGCGCTTCACACTGAAGCGCAGCTTCCGCGAAGCATCCTGCTGGAACTTGCTGGTGGTGAAAGGCGCTGCCGGACTGCGCCGACGCTCGCGCGTCTCAACGGAACGAACCGCCCAGTCGGCTTTCTCAAGTGCCGTCTTAATCTTCTCGGCTTCTTCGCCGTTGGGGATTGGCGTTTTCTCTTCGCCGATGCCGACAAAGCGCGCATCAAACGCGGGTGGCTTCTGGCCTTGCAAGTGCGCGTCGATCGTCCAGTACTCTTCTTTATTGAACGCCTTGATCTCGCGTTCGCGTTCGACGATCAGGCGTAGTGCGACGGTCTGCACACGTCCCGCTGACAGACCCCGACGGACCTTGTCCCATAGCAAGGGCGAAATCTGGTATCCGACGAGCCTGTCGAGGACGCGGCGAGTCTGCTGCGCGTCAACCAGATTGACATCGATATCGCGCGGATGTTTAAAAGCCTCCTGCACCGCGCGCTTGGTGATTTCGTTGAAGCTCACCCGGCGAATGCTGACGAGATTCTTTTTGCGCTTCTTACCATTTCCGTCCCCGCTAAGCTCCTCAGCCAGGTGTGCCGCGATAGCCTCGCCCTCGCGGTCGGGGTCGGGCGCCAGATAGATGGTATCCGCCGACTTCGCCAGCTTCTTCAGCTTGGCGACAACCTTCTCCTTGCCCGGAATCACGACGTATTCGGTCTCGAAGTCGTTGTCGAGATCGACGCCCAGCGACTTCTTGGGCAAGTCCTTGATGTGGCCGAGCGAGGCTTCCACCTCGTAGCCCGAGCCGAGATATTTTTGGATCGTCTTCGCCTTGGCCGGCGATTCGACGATGACTAGACCTTTTGCCAATGGAACCTCAATAATTGCGGATTACGTTTATGAAACTAGCACGGTTTCGCCGAATGGCGAAACGCAGCCGTGGGCCGTGAGCCGTGGGCTTTGAGCTAAGGCATTCTAATTCAGCTTTTTACCCGGACGACGTCGGCAAGCGGTCCCCGCCGCGCAAGTCTCGTTGAATTCGCCGCAGCAGTGACTGGAGCATCCGCTTCACCTCGATCATCCTCGCATTGGTCTCGTCGTAGGATTCAAGGGGCAACAGGCTCAGATCCTTCGCCAGTAAGAACTCGTATTCCAGCTCGCAAGCCGATCCCAAAGCAATCTGAACAAATCGTGCGAACTCTGCCTGCGTACGACCACAACCCTCAGCCAAGTTCGTTGGTACGGATGAAGCAGCGCGCCGAATCTGGCTCGAGAGGCCGAACATTTCCGACCTCGGAAAGCACTCGGTGATTCGATAGGCTTCCAGCGTAAGTTCGTGAGATTTCTTCCAAACCTCCAGATTTCTGAAATCCTGCACAGCTCCTCCTTTTTCGCTCATAGCCCACAGCTCACGGCCCACGGCTACATCGCCCGCACGTAGTATTTCCCGGGCAGCGCCTTGACCCGGCCGCTCAGCTCCAGCTCAAACAATGCCGCGAAGATTTCGGAAGAAGAGAGATGCGCGCACAGGCGCTCTACCAGCTGATCAAGATGGGTGGATTCGTCCGATTTCAACAACCCCAACACTCTTTTTTCTTGCGGCGACAGCTCGGCGCCCTGAAACAATGATGCAGAACCGGGCTCAGTCGATGCAGGCTGCTCCACGGGTGTCAGTGCGAGACGGGTGTCCGCCGGCAGTTCTTCCCATACGTCTTCCCAGGTCGCAACCAGCGCAGCGCCCTGCTTTATCAATGTGTTAGGACCCCATGACATCTTGTTCGTCACGTTCCCCGGAACGGCGAAAACTTCCCTGCCTTGCTCCAGCGCGCAGCGAGCCGTTCACGCGGGTTCCACTGTATTCGCCTGCTTCAATCACCAGGACGCCGATAGAAATGCCGCTGATAAGCCGGTTGCGAATAGGGAAATTCTGTGGCGCGGGAAAAGTGCCCAACGGAAATTCCGTGATGATCGCCCCACCGGCAGCCAGAATCTGGTCCGTGATCCTCTGGTTCTCTTTGGGATAAACCACGTCGATGCCGGTTCCCCAGATTGCTACCGTCTGCCCGTGTCCGTTAAGAGCGCCCCTGTGGGCAGCGCTATCTATGCCGCGCGCCATACCGCTGAATACGACCAGCCCATGGGCCGCCAGATCACATGCCAGCCGCTCGGCCATGCCGACTCCATAGGGCGTTGGATGCCGCGTGCCAACCACCGCAATTCCCGGCTTGTTGATGACTTCGGCATTCCCCAGCAGATAAAGTACGAGGGGAGGATCGTAGATTTCGCGCAGCTGACTCGGAAATTCCGCATCCTCGGGCGCGATGATGGCCGCACCTGCTTCGCGTAGGTGGTCATATTCTGTTGCCGCCAGTTCCAGCGACTTGCCCGACGCGATGCTCTGGGCAGCCGCCGCAGGCAGCCCTGACGCCTCCAGCTCGGTTAACGACGCGGCGAAAAGCCGATCGATTGCTCCGAAACGCTCGACCAGCTTGCGTCCTCGTCCCGCGCCTACGCCCGGGGTCAACGAAAGCGCCAGCCATTGCAGCTTGCGCGCCAGGGCGAAATCCTCCGCCCGCGGCGCCAATTCGGTTTCCATGGGGACTCCAGAGTCCGGCTGGGCTCCAGACGAGCGCAGGGTAACCTGTAGGATGGTTACCGTCAAGGACGGGCATCACGAACGCATGCCCGAATCAAGAAATTTGTCAGTTTTCGCTTGTCCGACCGCCAGTGCGGTCCACGTAAATCGGCTCCGAGGCGGGGGCTGGAATCATGCTCGCGGACACTTCTCAGAACTCAGGCGGCGTGCGTGGATCTTGCGGCCGTTCTTGAGCGTCAAGAACAGGTCCTTACCCTTCTCGACAAAGTCAACTGGCTGACCGTTGCCGGCGATCAAGTCATTGGCCTCGGTGGCGTCGGTCGTCGTCAACTCTCCGCAGAAGACCGCTGTGTCCTTCACGGCAAAATCGATGGTGAACTCGCGCACCAGAAACCAGCGCCCGCTCTGGACCACGCGCTTATCGGCGTGCAAGTTTCCGAGCGTGCCGGTTGAAACGGTTTCGGAAACTGGAGTGAGAGACTGGCTGCGAAGCTGCGGTGGCAGGGCAAAAAAAATCTGCAGCGCAAGGGCAAACAGTAGCCAGGAGCTTCTCCTGCGCCTCTGTTTCGGAATGTCGTCGCCGCTCATCCGACGTCCAATGCCCCAAACATCCTACATGATAGGACGTCTGGTGCCGATTGTAGACATATTAATTTGTGTCAACGGCGTAATACAGCTTTGGAGGTGCCACGTGCGAAACCGCTGCCCGCTGGAGTGAGGCGCTCGAACTCGACGGGCGACGCCCGGCGACAGGCTCCCCGATTCTGCCCGGCAGATCGTTTGTTTCGTCGCTCAATCTGGATTGCAAGGGTGAAAAAATCGTACTGGTCGTCGTCTACAAAGTCACACTCGTCATGGAAGAAGAACATCTATCATCTCAGTTTCTCTAGCCCTTACTACGACTCCCTTGCCAGCCGTTGTTACTTCTCCCTGTGAGTACATGATACGCCTACGGCGACATTGCCGCTGAAGGCCATTGCCGACAGTCTATGTCAATAGAAATAAAGCCCTTAGTCGGAAAATACCTCGCCGCTCACGTTGCGCACCAAGCCGAATCTGCCGCGTTGCACGCTCGGCCGCGTCCTTATTTCTCTACCACGCAATACTCGCCGAGTTTCTGATCCTTGTCGGGATCGGCGGTGGCCGCATAGAGATCCACATTGGAGCAGTCGTACATGCCCCAATTCTTGGGCAACCGGACCATGATGTAGGTCCCGGGCTCCGGAGCCTTACAACTGCTTGCGTCCTTGTTGCAGTTCAGCTCAATCGACGCCTTCGCCTGATCGCTGGCCCCTTGCGGCACAGCCGTCACGATCACGGTTTCCTTGCCCACCTCAGTTTTCTTGACGGTGATGGTCGTTCTGTCCTGCGCCACCAATTGGACGCCCGCCGCGAGGACGAGGAGAATGATTGCTCTCTTCATATCGCTAAGCCTCCTCACCTGAATGTCCCAAAATGGGCAGCCCAATCACGGGGCCGACGCATTGGGAAAGGATTTCCCCATTCCGAGTCGTCTCCCGATGGGTTGCCTGCGCACTCATCATCGCTCTGCCATTTGGTGGTTGTCAGTGACCGGTGAACACGCGCGTCGGATGTGATGACAGGCCCCGCAAGATCCTCTCTACACGACGGTTGCCGCGAAGTGCTGGCAGCAGCGCACCGCCAGTGAAACATCCGGGAACGTCATCTGAAACGGTGAATCAGCAGCGTAAGATAGAAATTGGATAGACGCAGCACAAGAGCGCATCTATTATGTAGGCAATCGACATGACAGTTCGGGTTACAGGTCGCCCCGTCACGCCAGAAGAGGTAGCGAAACTGCTTCAGATCCCACCTCAGCGTGAGCAGGCGATCGCTGAGTTGACCGGTTACAGAATTAACGAGGCCAAGCCCCATGCCCGCAAGTCGCGTTCCAGGAAGGCGACCTATAAGTTCTCGGTCAAGAGGGCGGCGAAGCGACGCTAAGGCTGTCTTCCTGAACATTCCCTATGACGCAAAGTTCAAGCCTCTCTATTTAGCATACATTGTTGGGCTGTCCGCGCTCCGCCTCATCCCCTTCGCAACTCTCGGAATTCCTGGCGATCGCCGCCTTGATCGCATTCTGTCCCTGCTGCAATCGTGCAAGTACTCGATCCATGACTTATCTCGTGTCGAGGTCGATGCTCGCCGCCCCAGAACGCCTCGTTTCAACATGCCGCTTGAGCTCGGGTTGGCAATCGCGTGGCGGCACGTAGGGTCGCCATCACACAGTTGGTTCATCTTTGAGTCACAGTCGCGGCGCGCCGAAAAGTCATGCTCAGACATAAGCGGCACGGACGTCTATATTCATGACGCCGATGTCCAAGGCGTATTTAGACAATTGCGTAACGCTTTGGTTCGGCCAAACAATCAGCCCACTGTCCCGCAAATGGTCATGATTTACGAAGAGCTTAAGCCGGTCGTGCGGCGGATCCTCCGCAACGCTGGAACGAATGACATTTACCAGGCGCAAGTGTTTTCCGAGATCAGGCTCGCTGCTCAGCAGCTTGCGTCGAAGCGGCTCGGACGGCGTTGACGCGCCAGCCAGTGTGCGTGCACCGGAACTCGGCTTCCCAAAGATAGTCTTGCCATTTCAAAAGGCGCTAATTGCGGAACAACTCCGCCACCGCCGGTTTTGTGACTTTGCCCATGGCGTTGCGCGGCAGCGCCTCCAGGACAAGCAGTCGTGATGGCACCTTGTGCGCGGCCAGCCGCTGCTTGCACCACGCACGAAGCTCCTCAAGTTCAATCACGCTGCCATCGCACGGCACGACGGCGACAGCAACACGCTCGCCCCACTCCTGATCCGGAACTCCCACCACGGCACATTCTGCAATGGCGTCATGCTGTCGTAGCGTTTCTTCAATCTCCAGTGCGGAGACCTTGTGGCCGCCGGTTTTGAGGATGTCGATGTTCGTGCGCCCCAAAATGCGATACACGCCATTCTCGACGATCGCGGTGTCACCTGTCCGGAACCATCCGTCGCGAAAGGCTTCGCGCGTTGCATCGGGCTTGCGCCAATATTCCAGGAAGACGTTCTGCCCGCGGACTTCAATCTCGCCCGGCGTGCCCGCCGGAACTTCATGGCCGCTTTCGCCAGTCAACTGCACTTGCACGCCAGATAATGGGCTGCCGACACTTCCCGGCACGCGATTGCCCCGATAGGGATTCGAAATCGCCATGCCGATCTCCGTCATTCCATAACGCTCCAGCAGCGTGTGACCTGTGATCTCCTTCCAGCGCTCCAGCGTGCTGACCGGCAGCGCCGCCGAACCCGACACCATGAGCCGCAGCTTCCCGGCAGCTTGGCTCAGGGCCACGCGGCGCTTTGGCAACGCGGCCTCCCACGCCGCGATGAGTTTCACGTAGATCGTTGGCACCGCCATGAACAGCGTAAGGCGCCCGCTGGAGATCAGCTCCCAGACAGCATTTGCGTCGAAGCGCGGCAGTATCTCGCACACTGCTCCCGACCACAGCGCGCAGGAAACTACATTGATGATTCCGTGAACGTGATGCAGCGGCAAGCAGAGCAAGATGCGATCGTCGCCAGTCCACTCCCACGCTGCAATCAAGCTTTCGATTTGCGCGGTGATGTTGGCGTGGGTCGTCACCACGCCCTTGGGACGGCTGGTGGTGCCGCTGGTGTAGAGGATCATCGCTCGCCGTTCGCGGCCGATCTCGGGAAGCGCAAGGCGGGGCCCGCGCGCAAGCGTGTCGCGATATGCATAAGCAGGAATTCGACACGCAGCCGACAGCAAAGCTGCAACCGATTCATTGATCGAATCGTAGATCAGCGCCGAAGCCTGTGTGTCGTTGAGGTAGTACTCCAGCTCCGCCGCGGGAGTGTTGAGCGGCAACGGCACGGCGATCCCGCCGGCTCGCCAGATTCCCCACTGTACCGCGACCCACGGCAGACCCGGCGCGACGAGAAACGCAATGCGCTCTTCCTTCAGGTCCGCGCGATCCGCCAGCAGAGCCGCGGCGATTCGCGAAGAAGCATCGAGCACATCAGTGTACGAGTACGTTCCATTGCAATCGACAATGGCCAGGCGAGCGCCATACCGCTCAGC
>JASHXK010000462.1 GCA_030043575.1 Terriglobales bacterium | reverse complement strand
AATCGCGGACTCCCCAAGGTTAGAAGAGGTTTATGCAATCGTTCCTTTATGCAGTGGTCTCAATGGCCGTCGTGCTCGGGATCATGATCCTGGTACACGAGTTTGGCCATTATGCCGCCGCGAAATATTTCGGCGTCCGCGTAGACGTTTTCTCTATCGGCTTCGGCAAGCGGCTTTGGGGCTTTCGCCGGGGCGAGACCGACTACCGCATCAGCGTCCTGCCCCTCGGCGGCTACGTCAAGATGGCGGGCGAGAATCCGCTGGAATCGCGCTCCGGCGCGCCTGACGAGTTCATGTCGCATCCGCGCTGGCAACGCTTCGTGATCGCCATCGCCGGTCCGGCGATGAACATCCTGCTGGCCATCGCGCTGCTCACCGGCGTCTACATGGTGCATTACGAGCGCCCGCAGTTCTTCGATCAGCCCGCCGTCATCGGCTGGGTGCTCGACAACTCCGCCGCCGCCAAGGCCGGTATCGAGCAGGGTGATCGCATCGTCCGCATCGATGGCACCTCGAATCCCACTTGGGAAGACGTCCTTCTCAAGGTGATGATCAGCCCCAAGCAGCCAATCGACATCGCCATCCAGCGCGGCAACGACATTCTGGAAAAGCAGGTCAAGCCTGAGCTGCAAGGCTCCGGATTCGACGAGTACGGCAGCGTCGGCTGGCAGCCGGAGCAAAGCGTCGCGGTCACCGAGCTCGTTCCCAACATGCCCGCCGTCAAGGCCGGCATCCAGCTTAAGGACCGGATCCTGGCAATCAACGGGACGCCCATGCGCTCTGTCTTCGCCATCATTCATTATCTGCAACAGAACGGCGCCAAGCCGGTGGACGTTAGCGTCAGCCGCGATGGTAAAGAGCTGCACTACACCATGACGCCGGTGCAGATGGAAGAGAACGGACAAAAGGGATACCGTCTCGGCTTCCTGCTCGCCGAGCCGATGACCGTCGCCAAGCTTTCCTTCCCCAACGCCTTTGCCATGTCGCTGGAAGAGAACAAGAAGTTTTCTCTTCTGATGGTCGATCTCATCCACAAGCTGGTGGAGCATAAAGCGTCGATCAAGCAGCTGGACGGTCCGATCGGCATTGCGCGCGCCTCCGGCGACGCCGCGCAGCAGCCCGGCTGGACGCCGCTGCTCAGCCTGATGGCGATGATCAGCCTCAACCTCGGTATCGTGAATCTGCTCCCCATCCCGATTCTCGATGGTGGTGTGATTCTGCTGCTGATCGTCGAGTCGCTCATGCGCCGCGATATCAGCCTGCGCATCAAGGAACGCATCTACCAGACCGCCTTCGTCTTCATCGTGCTGGTGTTCGTCGTCGTCATCTATAACGACTTGATGAAGGCCTTGCCCGGTCTGGCGCAGCGCCTGCCGTAACAGCCGGTTTCGAGTTTCCGGGTACGGGTGGAGCACGCCTTTCAGGCGTGCATCTGTAGCCTCGGACCGGAAAGACGGCTTCAGCCGCTGAGGTAAGTTCACAAAGTTACCTCAGGGGCTAAAGCCGGTTACTATTCGACTGCTTTTCATGCACGCCTGAAAACGTGCTCCACCCGTGGTTACCACCAAACTCCCTGTTCGCATTCTTCGTTTGCCTCATCTGCCGACGCCGCACTAGACTGACTCAGCGCCCTCACACGACGCGCCTATGGCTGCCACCGTCTTCCGCCGGTCGCATCATCAGACTATTGTGGAGATTCTCGACCTCAGGCACTTCACGTCCGCCGACCTGCGTCCGCTGCTCGACGAGGAGGTTAGCGCATGGAGCAGCCTGCTCTGCTGGGACTATCGCAGCTCGGCAGACATGATCCTGCGCTATGTTGATGCCAAGATCCTGCCCGGTTATGCCGCCGTCGAGCGCGGCAGCATCGTCGGCTACTCGTTCTTTGTTTATGAGGGCAGTAAGGGTGTGGTCGGCGACCTGTTCGTGTCGCCGCGCCGTCCCGACGCTCACCTCATCGAAGCGCAAATCGCGCAGCACGTCGTCGAAACACTGCAACAGTCACCCGGAATCCACCGCGTGGAAGCGCAGCTGTTGACCCACCTGGCGGGCGGATTGTCGGCGGAATTTTCTTCCGCCGGATTCCAGCGCTATCGCCGCTTATTCCTGGCCTCGCAACTGCGGCATCACGATCCCAACCAGCTGCCTCCGATATCGCTTCCCCCAGACATCCAGATACGCCCCTGGCTGGAGCAGGATTATCAGCCGGCGGCGAGCGTCATTACCGCCTCTTACCGCGCGCACATCGATTCCGAGATCAACGATCAATATCGCACCCACGCTGGCTCCATTCGCTTCCTGAACAACATCGTGCGCTTTCCCGGATGCGGTGTCTTTGATCCCGAGTCGTCGTTCTCCGCGATTCATCGTCCCAGCAACACACTGATCGGACTGATTCTTTGCTCGCGCGTAAGAGAAGACGTTGGTCATGTTACGCAGGTCTGTCTGCTGCCGGACTACCGCGGGCACAGCATCGGCGAGAACCTCATCGTCTGCACCTCGAATGCGCTGCGCCATAAGAACTGCAGTCTGCTGACGCTGACCGTGACCGAGGCCAACCGCCGCGCCGTCGATCTCTACAAGCGCTTGGGCTTCGTCGAGACCAGCGTCTTCGACGCCTTCGTCTGGGAAGGATAGAGCGGGCCTTCAGGCCCGCGTCAGGCGTTCCCCAAAAAAGAAGGGGCAAGCGATGAGTTTGACCTCATCGCCTGCACCCGCCTTCTTAGCGCTACTGGACGCAAGCCTCTGAAGGCTTGCTCTGCCCGCGATCTACTGCCCCGCCTTCCCTGCGGCCCTCGTATACGTAATCGTCGCCATCTCCTTCAACGAATTTGCATCCGGCCCCATCGCCATGGTCATGACAAACGAGGTGGGCGACCAATTGGTGTAGGTGAACCTCATGAACATCTTCTGCCCATTCATCTCGCTCTCCTGCGTACCGGTCAGAGTTTCGCCATCCCACTGGAGAGTGCCACTTCCATCGCAACCGTTTGGCGTCATGCTGTCGCACCATACGACGCGGTAAGCCTGTACTTTGGGATCCCACCAGATAGTGCCGGCACCGCTGAAGTTGTTGCCCATCACGCCGCTGGCATGATAGCTCTCCAACAGCGCCAAGCTCCCCGGTCCGGACCATATCTTGGCCGTACCTTTGCCGGTACCGCCGGTGGGGAACATCGGACTCGGCGAATATTTCTCGCTGACCGTCCAGTTGCCGGACATCATCTGGATCAACTTGGTCATCTCCGCCGAAGGCTGCGGCGGTGGCGGCATCTTGGCGTTCGCTATCGAGCGAGGGGGCATGGGCCGCTTGGGCGCGTCGTTGTCCTGTGCCAGTCCGGCGAGGCAGAAAATCCCCACGGCTGTAATCACAACCATTACACTGCGAATGATTTTCATCATCCCTCCTCTAAGGAAACGTTGATTAGAATTCTGCGTTGCAAAGGGCCCGCCTTAAGGCACGTCCATAAGAGTGCGCCTTTTCACCGTGGCTTTGGCCGCTGAGGAACCTGAGCAGCGTCCCCCAACACAACCGCGGCACAAATCTTACAGGAACCACCGCGCCTGGAACAGTGCCTTGGGAAAAATGCGGCCAGATACAGTTTTGCGCTGCAGGTTGCAGCCACGACCTTTTATAACCTGTGATATAGTTTTTGACAGTTAGGAGAGAAATTATGTCCGACGTGGAACGCATACTTAGACATTATGATGGCGTGGTGAACGGCAATGCGGCGTGGCACGGCGATCCGGTGTGGCAGATCCTGGACGGCATCTCGGCGCAGCAAGCTGCCGCAAAGCCGTTAGCAGCGACGCACACGATCTGGGAGATCGTGATGCACATGATCTTCTGGGAAGGCGTCGCTGCTCAGCGGCTGGCCGGCCAGCGCGCCGGATTGGTCGAGGAGCTCAATTTCCCTGCCATGCCTGCCGTCACCGAGGAAAACTGGCGCAAGACCCTCGACGGCCTTCGCGCCTCCAATCAAAGCTTCCGTGAATCGCTGGCGAAGCTTGACCCGGCCAGATTGAACGACCTGACCGCCGCCGGCAAGCGCACCTACTACGGCGAAGCGCACGGCCTCATCGAGCACCACGTCTACCATGCGGGCCAGATCGCGCTGCTCAAGAAGTAACCGAGGCATAATTAGGCCCTGGGTGTAGGT
>JASHXK010000461.1 GCA_030043575.1 Terriglobales bacterium | reverse complement strand
ATCAACGGCAATACCGACGCCTGGACGATCAACTTCGGATTTATCGTCAGCGACAGCTTCACCATTGGCGCGAACGGCGCGACAGTTACCGGCATGAGCTTCGGCGCGTGGCTGTTTACCGGCGACACACTGACTTCGGCGGAATTGTCCATCACCTCGGGCGAGGGCGGCGGCACCAGCTATTACGATCAGACCGTCAGCTTCACCCAGAGTAATTGCCAGGTCAATATTTTCGGCTTCAACGTCTGCACTGAGACTACGTCCTTCAACGGTCCCACACTGAATGCCGGAACCTACTGGGTGAACCTGCAGAACGCAAGTGTGCCCAGCGGCGATCCCGTTTATTGGGACGAAAATTCCGGTGTGGGATGCCAGGGGCAAGGCTGCCCATCGCAAGCGTCGGAGAACAGCGTGGGCTCGATTCCTTCCGAGTCGTTCACCATTCTGGGCAATGCGACTACCACTACCACGACGACAAGCAGTACCTACAGCGATTACACATGTCCGGAGCCCCAACCCGGCTTTCATGACCTGCATGATTTCACCTCCAGCGCGGGGCCCTCAGGGCTGGCAATCGACACCGCCGGGAAGCTCTACGGCACCTTCGCAAACGGCGGCCGGTACGGTGCGGGCGTACTGTACGACTTCGCACAAAGAGCCAGCCGTTGGTTCCTCAGCTCGCTGTACAGCTTTCTGGGTGGGAGCAACGGAAGCAGCCCAAACGGAGTCATCATCGGCCCGGGAGGAAACCTCTATGGAGCGGCGGTTGGAGGCATTCAAACCTGCGGATACAACGGAGAGTACTATTGCGGGCTGATCTACAAGGCCACACCGCAACCCAGCCCCTGCCCAAACGCGCTCTGCAGTTGGAACGTGACGACCATATATGAATTCACCGACAACACGGACGGGTTCGGAGTGACCACCTTCGACTCCGCCGGCAACCTGTATGGAATCGGTGGCGGCGGAACCTATGGGCAAGGCACGGTGGTTGAGCTTTCGCCTTCGGGAGGCGGCTGGACAGAGAAGATCCTCTACAGCTTCACCGGAGGCAGCGACGGCGGAGATCCCAACAGCCTGCTGCTGGGCCACGATGGAAATCTGTACGGAACCGCGGCGGGTGGCAATCAGGGCTGCGGCTACGGCTATAACGAGTGCGGTGTCGTCTTCCAGTTAGTGCCCTCAGGCGGCGGCTGGACGGAAAACGTTATCTATAGCTTCATGGGAACTACAGACGGCTTTGGACCTGCCGGCCTGATCCAGGATAGCCAAGGCAATCTGTACGGCTTCAGCGTTTGTTATGGCCCCCTCGCTTGGGAGTACTGCGAGTTATCGATTGGCGGCGGTATCGAGGGCGGTCTGATTTTCAAGCTGTCGCAGTCGGGGAGCGGCTGGAGCTTCAACGTCATCTACAACGCCGGCACGAATCAACGGGCTTGCGCGAACAACGGGTGGGATCTCGCCTCGAACATTGTCAATGGCTTGACGCTGGATGGGGCGGACAATCTCTACGATGCCGAAGGGGGCGGCTTATTCTTCTGCAATTACCCAGAATGCAATGACTGGGTTGAGTTGTACTGCGGCCAAATCACGAATGTTAGTTCCGGCGAAGTGCTGGTTACGGGGGACGCGGACATTTTTGGGAACATCACCTCGGATGCCAACGGCAACCTCTACGGCACTACTTCAACCTGCGGTTTCGGAACGCTGCAGAGGAATACGGGGATGATCTGGCAATACTCGCCGTGATTAATGGCCGGTGGCTAGTTGTCAGTGGCCAGAAACAAACTGCCCAAGTCAACGTCTACGAGAAGGACGCGAGTACGGACCCAGGTCTCGAACGGCGCGAGACCTGGGGCACCCGCCGTGATCACTTTGAGGTCGCGAAGATCGATCTTAGGGGAATACCGGCCCAGCGCAGCACTGATAAATGAGCGTGTCGCCTACTGTTTGCACCAGCCGGTAGCCGCAGTGCTCGGCCATAGCTTGAGCGGCCCAGGGCGGTGGACCACCGCTGCGTGGTCCCTGATTGCCTACCACGGCAAGCCGTGGCTCGTGGAAGGCGAATTGGCGGTACATCTCACCACGAGTGAGGACGTGGTACTTTCTCCGTTGTTCGGGGCTGAGCTGTTCGGAGATATAGATGCCGAAGTTATTTTCGTATCCGGGAAAGGGATTGGCGTGTGAAGCGAAAATATACCCCGGCCAGAAACTGACGACCGGCTCTCCTGGCGCCGCGAGTTCGTCGATTGCTTTGGAAACGGCGCTCACCTGCCGCAAGGTCCAGTTGGGTGCATCGGCCGGGCCTACAACGCCTGGAACCTGGTACCCGGTGAACAGGTACTGGCGAAAGCCCGCAATGCCAAATCCGACAAAGCCGGCGAGCAACAGGAAACATCCTGCTCCCGCGATGCGCATGGCGCGTGCAGTTTGCAGGTTAGAAAAATAGTGGCTGACCGGGCAGACGGCGGCGACAATCAGGAACGGCACGACTAGGGCGAAGTACTGCGGCAGCGCAGGTGTGGGCAGAATGGAGACAATTCCCAAAACCACAGCCATCAGAAATGCCAGTAGCGACGCGTCGCGTTTCGCGCGCCCCATCACAATCATGCAAATGCACACCACCGTCAGGATGCTGAATTGAACACCGGTGGAGCGGCCAGTGAAGATCTCCGCGAGCACCTGCAGTTTGTCTTGCCAGTCGCCGATCAAACCTGCGCCACCCGACCGCATTTCATGGTATCCGAGATTGTTAAACAGGTAGGCGGCAGGCGAGGCGAAGAATAGGACCAGACAGGGCACAATGCCGATGATGAAGCCGGCGACGGCCCATAGCAGATGAGCCAGCTTGCGGCCCCCGCTGCGGCGAAGAATCCACCATGCCAGCAGCGGCGCGACAACCACTACATACGAACGAGTGGCAACACTGAGTCCGAAGACGAGACCCGCCGTCGCCATCCACCATCGCGAGGACGACGGCGATAACCGGACGAGCATGAGGTACGCCAGAAAAAGAAACAGCACCGCCAAGGCGAAAGTCTTCACGATCGGGTACCAGCCGAAGACGAAGCTGCTGGACGCAAACAACACCACCGCGGAAGCTCCGGCCAGCCAGTTACCGGTTTCATGCCAGACATGCTCATAGAGAAGGCCGCCGAGCAGTGCAGCCGGCAGCGCCGCAAAGGCGCGCGCCGAAAGCCACGAAAGTCCGGTCAGCTTGAACCATAAGGCGTAGGCGTACGGCAGCAGCGGAGCCTGGGTGTAGAAAAAGTCCAGATAAGGCGCCCGGTGCTGCATCACCAACCGGGAGGCAAGCAGATAGAAGCCCTCGTCTCCGTCAATCAAGCGGTGCCGGGAAACGAACAGGAAGAAGCCAGCCTGAAGAAGAAACACAGGGATGAACAACAGCGGGGATTTGCGGATCCTGGCAGGGAGCCGGGGTACGGCGTTGGTGCGGGAATCTTCATGAGAAATCATGAGGTGTAGTGGGCCCTGATGCTGGCAGGCTCCCGATCACACAGGCTAGGGCGACCTAATCGGGCGAGGCCGGCAAGCGCTCGAACCAAGCCCTGGCCTGGCTCGGTTGAGCTGCTCGCCCGAGAGTACACATAGCGATCCCAAAGTGACGAAGCACCGATGGCACTCCTGCCGGCGCTACTGGCGCGGCGGTCCCAGGAAGACACTCAGCGCGGGATTGCTGCCGGCCGGCAGAAATACAAACTTGCTCTGGTACTGGAACGATCCCGCGGACACGACGTAGAGAATGCCGGCGGTCTGACCGTTGTTCTGCACCAGGGCACGCCCGCTGCCCGCCACGTCATAGGTGTAGGTCAGGCCAGTTGGCCCTCCCGGCCCGCCGGGCGCGCTGGTGTACTGCGTGCCGGTGATGTTGCCGTTGCCACTGGCGTAGAGCGAGGTGACGGAATCGGTGACTCCGGAAATCGCCGGCACGATGGTCCCGCCCCAATACCCGCCATTGACCGAGGCGTTGGTGAAGTCCGAACCATTCTGCAGTTCGATGCTGCCCGCGCTGTCCACCGGGTCGGTGCCAACGGCGAAGCCCGGGTCGCTGCCGCCAAGATAAAAGACGGGAGGAGTGTTGGCCCAGACTCCGGTGAAGCCCGACAAGGTGACGCGGCCAGTGCTCGAATCAACGCAGTATTGGCCGCTGATCGATTGCTGCAGGTTGAGCGTGCCGCCGTCGTTCTGGTCATAGGTGAAGGTGGCAGGGTCGTTCTGTCCGCTCTCGCAGGTGTGCGTACTGGTGCCCTGTCCGGCAAACAAACCCGTGGTGACCTCGGAGTTGCCGCCGCTATCGATCGCCGAAAGCTGGACCACGCTGGACCCGTTCAGCGATGAATTGTTGAAGCCGGTCGCGCCTACGATCTGGCGCTCCAGCGACCACAGGGTCAGGTTGGCATTTTTCGTTCCGCCGACCGGATCGGTGGACAGGATCACCAGTTCGTCAACCGAAACGACGTAGTAGGCGTAAATGAAAAAGAAGTTCTGGTTATGATCGAAGCTGATGTCGACAAAGCAGCCGCGGCCATAGGGATCGCTGGGGTTGCCTGACAGGGTGCCGGCGAACACATGTTGGGAGGCGACGCCGCCATCATCGACATCCAGAGCCGGGCCGGTGAAATCGCCCTGGTTGTCTTCCATTTCCAGCTGCCCCGCCGCAACATAGCGGTTCCCGCTGGGATCGGCGCCGTGCATACCCAGAGCGAAGTTGGCCTGAAGCTGGCCAGTGCCAATTCCAGTGGTCTGCACCTTGATCGATCCTGAGCCACGGGTATTGGGATCGGTATTGTCCTGGATTATGTTGCCGCTGCCGTCCTCACGCAGGGAAATCGTGAAGTTATAGGTGCCGGCGCTGGTCACCAGGGTCAACGTTCCCAGTCCCGTCCCATTCGCCGCGAGCGAATAGGTGGAGCTGGGAGCGGGCATGATGGTCTGCGGGAGTGGACTGTCCTGCGAGTCACCGCAGGTGCCGTTGGTCTCGCCCGATCCGTTGTTCAGGTCAAGTTCGCCGCCGGTGATGTCGCCTTTGCCGTCGGCGGTAAAGGCGCCCGCCATGATGACCGGCATTCCGTTGTTATATCCGTTAAAGGAGAAGACGTAATTGCCCGCCAGGGCGCCGTTGGTAATGCCGGCAATAGCGATGCTGACCGGCGCCGTAGTCACGGCGGGCGGAGTTTCCGAATCGCTCACCTGAACGGTGAAGTTGAAGGTTCCCGCCGAAGTCGGCGTGCCGCTGACGGTGCAGAAGGTATTGGGAGTTTCGGTGCAGGCCGACGTGAGCGTGAGTCCCGGAGGCAAGGCCCCGCCGGAGCCGTTGTCGCAGGAGCCGTTACTTTCCTCCACACACCAGGTGTAGGGCGCGGTGCCGCCGGCAACCACCAGCTGCTGGGTGCTGTAGGGAACGTAGATTTCGCCGGCCGGCAGCGACATGGTAGTCACGCCAAAGATGGAGATGGTGATCTGCGCCGTGCCCTTCGACGGTGGATTTTCGGAGTCCGTGGCCTGGATGGTAAAGGTCGTCGGAGCTGCTGGCGTGGTCGGGGTGCCGGAGATAGTACCGGTCGAAGAACTGATGGTCAGACCGGCGGGCAGCGCGCCGCCCGAGCCGTTGTCACAGGTGCCGCTGGTCTCCTGCACGCACCAGGTATAAGGACTGATTCCGCCGACGGCAGCGAAGTTTGCGGTGTAGGGCACGTTGGGCTTGCCCGAGGGCAGCGTCAACATGGGAGCGTTGGCTAAGCAGGACTTGCATTGGATGCCAATGGCTCCGCCGACGACCAGGGTCTCGGCTTGGGTTGCATTGTTACCGGGGGTGTCGGTGACTTGGACGGTGAAGTTGA
>JASHXK010000460.1 GCA_030043575.1 Terriglobales bacterium | reverse complement strand
CGGATGGTGCAGCGTGGTGTACCAAAGGACATTCTGAACGTGAAGATCGCTCAGATCTCCTTTGAGACTGGGAGCCCGCCTGCGGGCCGGCCTATCTATGCCGCCATTACGGCTCTTGTCAATCTGTTCGAGACTCCGGAAATTAGAAATTTCATGAAGGATAAACACATCAAAGGACCGTTGTTCGGTCTGGCTATTGGGGCACTCCCACCCTCCGAGCCACCACCTAACGTGCCTTACATGCCTGCTACTTCTCTCGACAGCGTGACTTTCTCCCAGGCGTTGGATTACATACTGAAATTTTTTCCAGGAATTTGGGTTTATGAGAATTGCCCGAAAACCGCCGAAAGAAATCGAACTGTTGTTATCGGATTCTATCGCCTACAGAAGACTGGGGCTGGTTGGATGGTTCAATAAGGAGAGTGACCGGTCGTTCTATGTCGAAACAACATCATTCTTATTCCACAATCACGATTAGCTACGATGGGGCGCTGGCGACGGTCACGCTGAATCGGCCGGAAAAGCGCAATGCCATCACCTACACGCTCATGGACGACCTGCTGCGAGCGATCGAAGAAGTCGAGCAATCGCCGGCGCAAATCCTCATTCTGACGGGCAGCGGCAGGGCGTTCTGCGCGGGTATGGATATTGAGGACTTGCACAAGGTTGCCAGCCTTACGCCGGAGGCCAACCAGACTGATTCGTTGCGCACGACGCGGCTGCTGCGGACGCTGTTCGTCAGCCTGTACAAGTTTCCCAAGGTCTCGATCGCGGCGGTCAATGGTCCAGCCATCGCCGGCGGCTGCGGACTGGCGACCCTCTGCGATTTCACCATCGCATCGGACGCCGCGAAGTTCGGATATACCGAGGTGCGGATCGGATTCATTCCCGCGCTGGTATCGACATTTTTGCTGCGACAGGTGGGCGAGAAGCAGGCGCGCGATCTGCTACTGACGGGCAGACTCTTCGGTGCCGACGAGGCCTTCCGGCTGGGGCTGGTGACCGAGGTGGTTGCGGCGGACAAGCTGATGGACCGGGTTCGCGAACTGGCAGGCACTCTGCTGAAGAACTGTCCTACATCGCTGCAGGCGACCAAGCGGCTGCTGCGGACGTTCTCGGGCGAAGAGCTGGATCGGGAGCTCGTCGCCGCGGTGGAAGAGAATGTGCGCATCCGGAGTACGAAGGACTTTCATGAAGGTGTAACGTCGTTCCTGGAAAAGCGCGACCCGAAATGGACCGGGGAGTAGATTTTTCTTGCTGCCGACGGCCCATTTCTGCACCAGACTCTGCGAAAATAGGTAGATTGAACGAGCGTCGATTTCGGCGGGCGCTTCCGTCAGCAGGATTCCCCCTTCTCTTGTTACAATGCCTCTCTTCGAGATTTTTGTGCCCAATTGCTTGCTAGAGATCGGCTGACGGCAAACTGTGGCTGTCCGGGAAATGCCCGGCTCGGGGAAGGGATTCGCGACAGCGGAAGCACTGTCTGAAGAGTGAGCCGCAACGAACACAGGGAGAACATGATGAGATTTCGTCTGCATTCCATGATTGCGGCGTTAGCTGCAGTCTTGCTGTTACCCATGCTTGGCCGCGCGCAGCAGCCAGCCACAACGCCGGCCCAGCAGGCGCCGTCCATGTCACCGAAGGCGCCGGCGGCGGCGCAGCAGGGACAGTCGATGCAGGAGAAGCCTGCGGAAGCGCCAGTTCAGCCGGTATTGTCCGGGCCTTATCCGGTGATGAGCAAGGCTGCCTTAGAACGCGGGCGTCAGCTTTTTGAAATGTTTAGTCATGTGCAGACGGTCGAATTATGGAATGCTCTTTCGCCGAACCTAAGGGCGCTTACCGAGAAGCAGGCTGCCAAGCAGAAAGGACCTTCCGGCAAAGAGGCCTTTGCGGAGATTAATAAAAAGCTGCGCGACGCCATGGGGCCGGAGACGCAGGTGCTGGAAGAGAACATGGTTCCGTACCTGTACGCTCCGGATACGATCTATTCCAGGCTGTCGATGTTCGCCAACACGCATCTTCCCGTGGTCACCACGATCATTTTCAATCAGCGGGGCGAAATCGATGACTTCCCGCCGCCAAGGCCGATGCACACCATCGCCGAAGGCCGTTACGCCGGTTATCAGGACACGGCGAAGCTGAAGCTGCCTTTCGAAGGCGAGTGGCTGGTGTATCACGGGGGACGCAACATCTTCCAGAATCCGTACTCGATGGCGGATGACACGCGCTTTGCCATGGATTTTGTTTACCTGAAGAACGGACAATTGTTCACCGGAGCCGGCGGTGTGGGCAGTAAAGCTGAGGACTACTACTGCTTTGGCCAGCCGATCCTGGCGCCCGCCGACGGTACCGTCGTCCGCGCCATCTCCGGCTACGACGATGTGCCTACGGGCAAGCCGAACGGCGACGCTGTGGATGGAAATGTGATCATCATTTCGCACGGCAATGGCGAGTCTTCCATGTTCAATCACCTGAAGCAGAACAGTCTTAAGGTTAAGGTGGATGACAAGGTGAAGCAGGGAGATGTGATTGCCGAATGCGGTAATAGCGGCGGGGGTGGAATCCCGCACATCCACTACCAGTTCGGAAGAGGCGCGGGTGCGGGACTGCCGGCGCAGTTCAACGATTACATTGTCAACGGAAAGCTGGTGGCGACAGGCGAGCCCGTCCGCGGGCAGTTGGTGAAGAACGCACCGCCGGGCACGGGCGGCTCGGCCGCGGCTGGAGGGTCGGCTGCCACGACATCGGCAGCGGGCAAGCCGGCGCCGACTTCCGGCACTGCCGCGTCAGCCAAACCGGCGGCTCCGGCCAGCAAGTAGTGGAAGGTCTTAGTGAGCATGGGCGGGCGCGGAAAACGTGCCCGCATTTTCTTGGTGGGTATTGAGCTTGAAAAACCAGGACGCTCCCGCGGAGCGGCCCGAATCGGCGCCCCGCGTCTATGAGACTACGCTTCGGGTGCGCTATGCCGAAACCGACCAGATGGGCGTGGTCTATCACTCCAACTATATTGTGTGGTTTGAAGTGGGACGGGTGGAGATGCTGCGGGAACTTGGTTTCCACTATCGCGAGATGGAGCAACAGGATGGCACCCACATCGCGGTGGTAGACGCGCGCTGCCGCTTCAAGTCGCCGGCGCGGTACGACGATCTGATTACCGTTCGCACCCGGCTGCTGAACGTTCGCGATTCGCTGCTGCACTTCGGATACGAAGTGATTCGCAACAGCGATGGAACGTTGCTGGCCGAAGGCGAGACGGTGCACCTGGTCGTCGACCACGAGTTCAAGCGGATCCGTTTACCGGAAAAATATCTTCGGCCGTTTTTGCAAGCGGCAGGCATGAGCGCGCGCATCGAACGCGGCCTGTCCTGCTAACCTTGTGGCAAACTGAGAGACATGCAAGCGCTCCACATCAACGGCAACGACTTAACCCTGGAGGATGTGCGGCAGGTTGTCTACGAGCGCCGGCCGCTGCTGCTGCAACCGGAAGCGCGCCTGGCCGTGGAGCGGGCGCGGGCGGTGGTCGACGACCTGGTTGCCAGCGATCGTGTGGCCTATGCGGTCAATACCGGCGTAGGACATCTCGCCGATCTTCACATTCCTCAGCAGGACATTCGCAAGCTGCAGATCAACCTGGTGCGCTCGCACGCGGCCGGCGTCGGCGAACCGCTGGGCGAGGACATTACACGCGCGATGATGTTGCTGCGCGCTAACTCGCTGGCCAAAGGCTGTTCCGGAGTTCGCCCCGCGATCATCGACACGCTTTGCGAGATGCTGAATCGCGGCGTGCATCCCTTGATTCCCTCGCAAGGCAGCGTGGGCGCAAGCGGCGATCTGGCTCCGTTGGCTCACCTTGCGCTGGCCCTCATCGGCGAAGGCGACGTTAGGCATGAGGGCAAGCACGTCACCGCCTCGGAAGCTCTGCAGCGCGCCGGCATCAAGCCGCTGGTCCTGGAAGCCAAAGAAGCCATATCGCTCATCAACGGTACCCAGGGAATGCTGGCGGTGGGGCTGTTGAGCGTCCTGCAGGCGGAAATCCTGGCCGACAGCGCTGACGTTATCGGCGCGCTTACGCTGGATGCGCTTAAGGGCACGGACGTCGCATTCGACGACCGCATTCAAAATGCGCGGCCGCATTCCGGACAGATGCTGGTGGCCAGGAATCTCCGCCGCATGCTGGAGGGCAGCGTCATTCGCGAGTCGCATCTGGAATGCCAGAAGGTGCAGGATGCCTACTCGCTGCGCTGCATGCCACAGGTGCACGGCGCGGTGCGCGATACGCTGGCCCATTGCCGCAGCGTATTCGAAATCGAAATGAACTCAGCCGTCGATAATCCACTGGTCTTTCCCGAGGAAAAGAAAGTCGGCGCGCCCAAGCGGACGGTGGGATCGATCGTGCCCGGCGTGATTCTCTCCGGTGGAAACTTCCACGGCGAGCCGCTGGCCTTCGCGCTTGATTTTCTGGCCATCGCGCTGAGCGCCTTGGCCGGCATCTCGGAGCGGCGCCTGGAGCGGCTGGTCAACCCTGCGCTCAATGAGGGACTGCCGGCGTTTCTGGCGCCGGGAGCCGGCTTGAACTCCGGCTTCATGCTGCCGCAGGTGACCGCGGCAGCATTGGTCAATGAGAATAAGGTGCTCGCGCATCCCGCGTCGGTGGACTCCATCACCACCTCGGGAAACAAGGAGGATTTCGTTTCCATGGGGATGACGTCAGCGAACAAATTGCTGCGCGTCGTTGTGAACACGCGGAATGTGCTGGCGATTGAAGCGCTGGCCGCAGCGCAGGCGCTGGATTTCCGGGCTCCGCTGGAGACCGGCAAGCGGGCGCAGGTTGCGGTGGCGGCGATTCGAGCCGTGTCTCCACCCGTCAAAGAAGACCGCGTCTTCTCGCCCGATTTCGTGAAGGTAGCGGCGATCATCGCGGATGCAAAGATTGCGGCCGCGCTGCGCTAATTGAGCGGCGCCTGGCAGAATTCCCTGGGAATCTGCGCGGCGACAAAGCTGTCGATGCTGGTAATGATTTCTGCAGCCGGGGGCGCGGCCGGCAGCACCATCGACACCGCCGAGGTAGTGATAAAAGCATTCTGTCCGCTGGTTACCAGAGACTTCGATATCGGTGCGTCTACAACCTTGCCTACCTCGGCGCGAACCGCATTGAGGGGTTGCGAGCGGTGCAGGATGCCGAGAATCGTGGGACCGCTCCAGCGATAAAACGCCGCGCGACTGCACAGCCGTCCGGCAAGGCGGGCCGCGAACTCGCACAGCACCTCATCGCCGACGGCGTAGCCGAAGCGGCCATTGATGGATTCCATCCTCCCTACAACCGCGACCACGATATAACGAGGATCGCCGGCATCGCCGGCATTGATAGCCTCGTGGATGGCAATTTCCGCCGCACTGCGTCCGGCAAAGCCGGTCACGCGATCGATATCGGTTTCGATGCCATGGTGCGAGAGACGCTGCTGCGAAGCGGCCAACTCGTGCTTCATCACCTGCAGCGTGCTTTGACTCTCGCTCCGTTGCCGCGCCGCCTCGTCGCGGACATTCTTCAGGCATTCCGTCAGGCGTACGCGCAGGTGGTAGATATCTTCCAGAGCCGAGGTGCGCTTGAGCTGCACCGCAATGTTTTCCAGATTCTTGGCCGAAATCTCGCTGGCCGATCCCAGCGCCTTGATGGTCTGAGCCAGCATGGAAACCATGTTCTGCAGCTCGCTGCCCTGGCGGTGGAACAGATTGCCAACCGAGCGGTTGTGCCGCTCCAGGGCCTGGCTGATGGCGTGTACCGCCAACGCGAATTGCTCCCCCGTGGACTCAGCGCCAAAGCGTTCCTGGATTTGGGCCACTTCGCTCTTATAGCGTTCGCACTCGCCATGGTCGATGTCGATGGGATGCTCGGTCACCATCTCCACCAGCGCCTCCAGCATCCGCTGATAGGCGCCGTTCGAGGGCAGATCCAGGTATCGCTTTATCGATATAACGGCCATGGTGCGAGCATTCTGCTGAATCTATCGGCGACGGCGGGTGGGGACGTTAGACGGGTGAGAGCTCGTCGATATCCCGCCGCGACTCAGTAAGCAAAGAACCGCGTGCTTCCTGAATTGGGACCCTCAACTGAACCGGGAGTCAGAGAACGATGCAGCCGACTCATGCCGGTGCCCCACTCATTCGCGGGGTTCAAATGAGTGGGCGTCCGCTTGAAATACCTTACCCTTCCGCCCTCTTTCTCAGGAATGCCGGAATCTCCAGATCGTCGGTATTGTATTGAATGTCGACGCCGCTGCTGACCGTCTCCATTGGCTCGGGCGCGGCAGCCTGGCGCTGCAGCGTTTCCTCGAGCGGCTCGGCGTGGCGAACAATCTCCGACTCGACATCGTCGAAGTTGTCCGGGATGTAATTCACTCGGGGACGCTCCGTCGACGGCGGTTCAGGAGTGGCAACTCGCGCCGGTTCCGGAGCCAGCGGCTTGGGATCGCGGATGACCGGAACCTCGTAGGTGGCATGAGCGGTTGCCGCTGCGGCGCGGGCGTTGTGAACTGCCGTTGCCGAGTCGGAATGGTCGCGCCGGCGGCGAACTTCCTTGAAGCCGGTTGCGATCACGGTGATCTTGACGTCGTCTTTCATCTTCTCGTCGAGCACGGCGCCGAAGATGATGTTGGCGTCCTCGTGCGCGGCGCTCTGGATGATGGTCGAAGCTTCGTTGACCTCGGCCAGACGCAGCGAGCTGGAGCCGGTGATATTGATCAAGATGCCGCGCGCGCCGTCAATGGCGCCCGCTTCGAGCAGCGGCGATGCGATCGCAGCTTGCGCCGCGAGCGTGGCGCGGCCTTCGCCCTTGGCGGTCGCCGTGCCCATCACGGCGTATCCCATGCCGGCCATGATGGTCTTCACGTCGGCGAAGTCGCGGTTGATGATGCCGGGAATGGTGATGATGTCGGAGATGCCCTGTACCGCCTGGCGCAGGATGTCGTCGGCCACGCGGAACGATTCGAAGAAGCCGGCGTCCTTGGCCACGGCGAGCAGCTTCTCGTTGGGGATGACCACGGTGGTGTCGACGGAGTCGATCAGGTCCTGCATACCGCGCTCAGCCTGATTCTGGCGCCGCTTGCCTTCGAAGGCGAACGGTTTGGTCACGACCGCGACCGTCAGCGCGCCCATTTCGCTGGCCAGCGAGGCGATGATCGGTGCAGCGCCGGTTCCGGTTCCACCGCCAAGACCGGTGGTGACGAAGACCATGTCCGCGCCTTCCAGCGCTTCGATGATCTTGTCGGCGTCTTCCAGAGCGGCTTTGCGGCCGAC
>JASHXK010000459.1 GCA_030043575.1 Terriglobales bacterium | reverse complement strand
TGCGCGACCGCTGGGAACGAGGCGAGGAAAAAAAGAATGGTGGTAGCAGGGAATCGCGCGTGACGGCATGTCGTGAACATCTCGACGACCTCCTCGCTGGCCAATGGCAACCGACGGCATGCCCAAGCAGGCGTGCGCATCTGGCCACGAAGCTGGAGATTTGTCGGGTCTTGGACTTACTGCCGGTGCGTTCTCGGCAGCCGCGGAGAGATTGCGCAATCGCCTCGCGAGCGCATCGTTTTGCCAATGGCGATGCGGCTTGGCGCTGACCTACCCTATTCGGAAGCGATCCTGTTCGACATTAGCGCAATTCGTTCCGTCGGGACAGTGACGACGGCGCGGAAATGGGACGCGAGTTTCGGAACGGGAAATCGCCAGAGCCACGCGAGGCAAAGATTTTTTCACCACGGAGGCACGGAGAGCACGGAGGAAAGAAAGAAAGAAATAAAAGAAAAACCCAGGCAGGACAAAAGAGAAAGGCCAAGAACAATCAATCGTGCAGTTTTATCTTCTTTCTGTTTTCTTGCTTCTTCCCTGGATGATCTTTTCCTCCGTGTTCTCCGTGCCTCCGTGGTGAAAATGCCTGTCGACATGCCCGACTCGTCAGTTCCCCGCCCTCGCTGTAGGATTGGTGTGCACTTATATGGAGCGTGTTATGACACCTGCACTGGCTGAGCTGGAACCCAAGGAGTTGTGGAAGCATTTTGATGCGTTGCTGGCGATTCCGCGCGCCTCGACCAAGGAAGCGGCGGCGCGTGACTATGTACTGTCGATTGCCACGAAACACAAGCTGGAAGCCACGCATGACAAGGTCGGCAATACCGTGATTCGCAAGGCCGCGCACCGCGGCCGCGAATCCGCACCCATGGCTTTGTTGCAAGGCCATCTTGATATGGTCTGCGAGAAGAACGAAGGCACGGCACACAACTTCGATACCGATCCCATCAAGGTGAAGCGCGACGGCGACTGGCTGAAAGCGGACGGCACAACGCTGGGCGCGGACAACGGCGTCGGCGTCGCAGCGGCTCTCGCCGTAATGGAAAGCACTGACATTGCGCACGGTCCGTTGGAATTCGTCTTCACCATCGACGAGGAGTCAGGTTTGACTGGCGCCGCGGAGTTCCCGCCCGGAATGCTGGAGTCGAAATACTTTCTCAATCTCGACAATGAAGAGAAAGACACGATCTGCATTGGCTGTGCCGGCGGCGTCAAGACTATGGCGCGCCGCAGGGTCACATTGCGCGATGCGAAGGGTGACACTGGCTGGCGGATCAAGATTTCCGGACTGCAGGGCGGTCACTCGGGCGTCGACATTCATCAGGGACGGGGTAACGCGGTTCGCATTCTCGCCGGCGTTTTGCAGACGGCGATGGAGACACTGCCCATCGAGATTGCCAATCTCACGGGCGGCAGCGCGCAGAATGCGATTCCACGCGAGGCGTCTGCGGTGATTGCTCTGGATGCCGCGCGCGCACCCGAACTCCAAAAGCTCATTAACAGACTCGGCGAAGAGCACAATGCCGATCTCGGCGGATTCGATCCCGATCTGCAGATCACGGTCGAAAAGGTCGAGCGGCCGGCGAAGGTGATCGATGCGAACGACGCCAAGCAGACCGTGCACTTACTGGCGACCTTGCATCACGGCGTTCTGGCGATGAGCCCCGATGTCCCCGGTCTGGTGCAGAATTCCACCAATCTGGCGATGGTGGCGACCAAGGGTGACGTGATCGAAGTCGTCACCAGCCAGCGTAGTGCCATCGAGAGCAGCAAACTCGGTGCGGCGCGCATGGTCGCAACTGCGTGCCGCCTCGCCGGCTTTGAGATTGAGCACAGCGGCAGCTATCCCGGCTGGAAGCCCGAACCCACCAGTGACATCGTGCGCAAGCTGCAGTCGGTACACGAGAAGGTCTTCGGGCATCCGGCGAATCTGATCGCAATGCATGCTGGACTGGAGTGCGGCGTCATCGGCGAAAAGTATCCCGGCATGCAGATGGTGTCGTTCGGGCCGACCATCGTCGGTCCGCATAGTCCCAATGAGCGCGTGGAAATCTCTTCCGTGCAGGGATTCTGGAAATACCTGAAGGCGGTGCTGGAGGCCATCTAAGGATTGAACGCTTCCTGGTATGTGCGTGTAGGATCCAGCCTTCAGGCTGGCGTTTGGGGATGGATCAGAATCTAGGCTTACGACCAGAGCGAAAAGCGGTGGTCGTTAAGCCTAACGCAAAGACGGAACTTTAGGAGCGGAAGGAAAGACTATGCGTCTGCTGCTGAACTGGTTGTTGAGCGCGCTCGGTCTGCTGATCGTTTCGCAATTCATGCCGGGATTTCATGTACGCGGCTTCACCGCGGCGCTGATCGCGGCGCTGGTGATTGGCCTGGTCAATGCCACGCTCGGCCTGTTCCTGAAGATCATCACCTTGCCGCTGACGATCCTCACGCTCGGCATCTTCTGGTGGGTGATTAACGCGCTGATGCTGATGTTCGCTTCCGCGCTGCTGCGCCCCGATTTTGTGGTGACCGGTTTTATCCCGGCGTTTGTGGGGGCGATCGTGCTCTCGCTCATCAATATGGTGCTGAAGGCGCTGGCCCGCGACGTGGAGGGACGCTAGCTCCGGACTGGCCGTTGCACGCTACAACCTACGCAGCTGTTTCACCGTTTCTTTGAGATTGCCGCCTTGAAACAGCCGGATTCCTGCAACCCCGTCAGCTCCGGCCCGAAGACACTCACGAGCATTTGCGAGACTCACTCCGCCGAGCGCCAACACCGCGAAACGCTTTGACGACGAGCTCGAGGGTAATGCTGAACACGCTTCACGCAGCGCATCCAACCCAATGCCTTTGGCGCCAGTTTGCAATTTCTCGAAGATCGGCGCCAGCACCGCGAAGTCGGCGCCTTCGGATTTTGCGCGCAGCACGTCCGCCAACGAGTGCGCCGAGACGCCGATGATCGGTTCGCGATCGCTGCCCCTGCTCCACAGCGCGCGAATCTCGAAGGCCGGCAGTTCGTTGGACGCAAGATGCACTCCGTCTGCGCCGCAAGCCAGCGCAATGTCGGTGCGGCTGTTGATGAGAAGCCTGGTGACTGCCGAGTTGTCGCGCACCGCTAGTATCGCCTCTCCCGCCAGGCATTCGAGATCACGCGACCCAAGATCCTTTTCGCGCAGCTGGATGTAGTCGACGCCGGCGCGTGCGGCCTCGGCGATCCGGCGCAGCAGGGCGGTCCGCTGCGCAGTTCCGCTTCCGGCCAACGCCCGACGATCGGTGATGTAGTAGAGCAGCATCTGGATTGAATTGTAGCGAGCGCGAGGTTGCCTTGTGTCAGGGCACGAGTTTACTCGTGCCGATAAGCCGTCTACTTCCAGCCCAAGCCGGCTTTTAGCCGGCGACATAGGAGTCTCGTTGCGAGTTTCATTGACCACCTGTCGGTCGCGCCACAGAAGACTGCAGATGAATGTGGCTGGAGCAGCTTCTATTAAGGGGCGCAGGGCTGAAGCCCGATCTGTATTTGAGCTTATCGGCACGACTGAAGTGTCTGCGTGAGAACCGTTCCGCCGCTGCGCGGCTGAATTAGCGCCAAGTTCGGCGATCTTTCTCCGACGCCAAGTCTCCAAATCAGGTACTCACGCAGACACTGAAGTCGGGCCCTGACACAAGGCGCTTTCAGCGGCCGAAGCTGATCTTTGTTTGATCTTCAAGCTGCACCGCTGAAACGGCGCTCCACCCACGCTCCCGCCTCTGCACCTTCGGCCATCCTGCACTAGAATCGATTGTGGTGGCCTCGCCTAAGAACCCAAGATCCGTGCTGGATATCGGTCGCTCGCGCATGTCGCCCGGCGGATCACTTGAAATTCTGCGCGCTCCAGTCTTCTCCGCTTTACCTTGGCTGGTGCACGGCTTCAGCACGCGACAAGGCGGCGTCTCAACCTGCTACGGCGGAAAGACGCTGAACCTCGGCCTCACTCAGCACGACACCAAGGACAACGTCGAGCGTAATCGCCGCATTCTTCTAAACGCGCTTCGTGCGACTGACTCCAACGGCGATCCCTGGCCGCTGCTGCAGGTCAAGCAGATCCATTCCTCGATCGTGCATCGCGTGAGCGCGTCAGCCAACGAGCCGCTCATCGGCGACGGCCTGATTACCAACGGTTCCAGCTTGCTTCTGGCCATCAAGACCGCCGATTGCGTACCTGTGCTGGTGGCGGACGTAAAGCGGCGCGTCGTCGCAGCATTCCATGCCGGCTGGCGAGGCACCGTGGCGCGCATCGCGGAAAAAGGTGTTGGCGAGATGCGGCGCCAGTTCGGCTCTTTGCCGCGCGATCTTCGAGCCGCAATTGGTCCCTGCATCCGTCGCTGCTGCTATAAGGTTGGCCACGAGGTTCGCGCCCAGTTCGAATCGCAATTCTCGTATGCCGGCGACCTGTTCGAAGAGGTCTTCGACTCCAACGCCATTCACGTGCGCTATCCGCTGCTGTTCCTGAACCAGCGCGCACCCGGTCACGGCGATCTCGGGCCGGAGATTCATCTCGACTTGGTCGAAGCCAATCGGCGCCAGCTGGAAGACGCCGGATTGCGCGAGGAGCACATCAGCGTGATTGACGGCTGTACCGCCTGCGATACGACGCGCTTCTTCTCTCATCGTGCCGAATTCGGCAAGACCGGCCGCATGATGGCGGTGATTGGAATCCGTCCGGACTGATCCCAGAATTCAAGGCCGGCGGTAGTCTTCACGCCGGCCAGGAAGTTGGCATCGCTTGCGCTACAGCTTAGGAGCGTTAGCTCGTGTGATGCGAAGAATGGTGGTGTCCGGAATGGTGATGGTGGCCGTGATGGTGCTTGCTCGACGCGAACGCGGGCATCGAGATCACGACCATCATGACGAGTAGCAGCGGCAAAAACTTTTTCATGGGCCGGATTATAGACGGCGTTGCGCGCCAATCAACGGCTCCCGAAAAAAAGAACCACATTCGGCAATAGAAATTTACTTACGTCAGGTCCGGCTGGCCCGTTGCCGTCACCACCATTGCCCATTCTTCATTGGACAGCCGCTTGCGTTGCGTGGTCGCCATTGGAATTGGCACGTGGATGAAGACGCCGTGTTGCAAGCCGATGATCATGTCCGTCTTGCCGGCCATGGCCGCGTGGACGGCATGGCGAGCGAAGGAATCGCATAGCACTGAATCGACGGTAGACGCCGGAACGCTGCGGATGTAATAGCTGGGATCGAAGTAGCGGATGACCACCGGGAAGCGCTGCGCTTCGAAGTGGTCGCGAATCTTGTGCCGCAGAAATAGCCCGATATCGCGATGCAGCAGATTGCCCGAGGCGTCGCGTTCCTCCGCAGGCGGCATCAGGTGCTGGCCCGCGCCTTCGGCTACGACGATGACCGCGTGCTTCCGCTCCAGCAGCCGCCGGTGCAACAAAGCCAGCAGCCCGCGCTCGCCTTCCAGTTTGAACGGGACCTCGGGAACCAGGGTGAAGTTCACCTCCTGGCTGGCGAGCGTGGCGCCCGCAGCGATGAAGCCGGAGTCGCGTCCCATTACCTTCACGATGCTGACGCCGTTGTGAACGCAGTGCGCCTCCACGTGCGCCGAGTCGATCACCTCCTTGGCCTTGGAGATTGCCGTGTAGTAGCCGAAAGAACGATTCACGTACTGCACGTCGTCGTCGATGGTCTTGGGAATACCGACCACGGCGATCTTCAGCTTGCGCCGCTGAATCTCCTCGGCGACCGAGTGTGCGCCGCGTTGCGTGCCGTCACCGCCCACGGCGAACAGAATGTTCACGCCGCGCTGCTCCAGGAAGTCAACGATGATGTCCGGGCTGACCGGGCCGCGCGATGTGCCCAGCAGGGTCCCGCCGCGCTGGTGAATGTCGTTGACGGCCTCGGCGTTCAGCCACATCGGCGGCGCCGAAGCTTCCGGCGAAAAGCCGGAGTAACCATAACGAATTCCCATCACCGCAGGCACGCCGTAGTGGTAATGCAGTTGGAGATAAACCGAGCGGAGAACGTTGTTCAGGCCGGGGCAGAGACCGCCGCAGGTCACGATGGCGACTTTGGCCTTGCCGGGATCGAAGAAGAGGTTCTCGCGCGGACCCGCACGCTCAAAGAGTTGCGCCGGCGCGCCGAGGTCGAGCGGATTGCGGTAGTGCATCTCGTCGAGGATGAAGGTAGTCTCGACCGGGCCCAGCGCGTCGAGGCGCAGCGGCGAGCGGAGCTCCCGCGGACCCAGATCGGAGATGGGAATTCGTTCGCTCATGCGGCTTGTGTCAGGGCACGAGTTTACTCGTGCCGTCAGCGATTTCAGCAGCGCGGGCTTT
>JASHXK010000458.1 GCA_030043575.1 Terriglobales bacterium | reverse complement strand
CGGCTTGGCGTATTTATCCATGTCCGTTTTGAACGTCTTCGCCAGCGGATTGCTCGACTGCTGCGGGTGGAGCAGATTCGCAACCGGACTTTCGATCGGCTCGTAATACTCGGGGAACGGACCATCGGCCATCGCTCCCAGCGGAACAAACAGCCGTCCCACGCCCTCGGGATTCATGATGAACGGTCCCATGTGCTCTTCCGGTTTGGAATCGGGCTTGAAGTCGGGCACATCATTGCCCACCCACTTTTCCGTCGCCGCGTTCCACCACACCTGCCGTCGCGTGGGATCGTAAGGTTTGCCGGCGAGATCGCACGAGGCGCGGTTGTACAGCACGCGCCGGTTCGCCGGCCACGACCATCCCCAGTTGGGATAAATCCCCAGCCCCGACGGATCTTCCGTGCCGCGGCGCTGCATCATCGCTCCCGCTTCCGTCCACGATCCGCAATACAGCCAGTTGCCCGACGAGGTCGTCCCATCGTCGCGCAGTGCAGCAAAGCCCGGCAGCTGCTGCCCCGCCTTAAGCGACAGGTTGAGCTTGTCGTCGCTGATATCGGCCAGTGCTTTGCCGTTGATTTCCTTTGCCACTTCAGCCAGCGAAGGACTCGTCGGCATGGTGTACGTCCAGGTCAGATTCTGGATGGGATCGGGGAACTTGCCGCCTTCCTTCTTGTACAACTCGCGCACCCGCAGAAAAATTTGCGCCAGGATGTCCTGATCCAGACGGCAATCGGCCGGAGTCGGCAGCGCGGCATACTTCCATTGCAGCCAGCGCGCTGAATTCACGAACGTCCCATCCTTCTCCGCGAATCCCGCGCCCGGCAGCTGGTACACCGTTGTGTTGATCTGCTTCATCTCCTCCGGTGTGGTGCCCGGCGCCTGCCAGAAGCTGCTCGTCTCGTCGGGATAGATCTCGCATACGACCAGGAAATCGGCCTTCTTTAGCGCGTCGATATTCTTCTTCGAATCCGGGCCGATCATCACCCCATTCATGCCGAAGGCGAAGACGCCTTTGACGTGCCCGTCGTACATGTCGTTCCAGTTCTCCACCCAGGAATACTTGCGGTCGATCTTGGGCAGATAGTTGAAGCAGAAATCGTTGTCCTTGGTCGCCGCCGGCCCATACAGCGCCTTGAGGAACGACACCATGAACTTCGGCGTGTTCGACCAGTAGTTGAACGACTCCCAGTCGCCCGGCTTCGACGCTTTCGGCGTCGTGCGGTCCAGAAACGTCTGCAGGTCTTTGTCCGCAGGCGTGGGTACCTTCAGATAGCCGGGCAGAATGTCGAAAATTCCGGCCATGTCGGTCGCGCCTTGAATATTCGAGTGCCCACGCAGCGCGTTCACTCCGCCGCCGGCACGTCCCACATTGCCCATTAGCAGCTGCAATACACACGCTGCGCGAATGACCTGCGTGCCGTTGGTGTGCTGCGTCCAGCCGACCGCGTAAATGATGGTCGACACCTTCTTCATGTCGCCGTCTTTGCGGACGGAGGTGTACAGCTCCCACGCCTTGAGCAGCTGCTCCTGCGGAATGCCGGTGATGTTCGCGACCAGCTCCGGCGTGTAGCGCGAATACTGCTGCTTCAGAAGCTGGAAAACGCAGCGCGGATGTTGCAGCGAGAGATCGTAGGCGACATTCGGCGGTAACGATGGCGGAGCTGGAGCGCCAGCCAAGGCCTTCGCGCCTGCTGGGCCACCACCCTGATGACCTTGGCCCTCAGCGGAGTTGCGCGCATTACTGCCGTGGGGAGCGCCAGGCTGTGGATGATCACCCGCCCCGTGCATCGCCGCCGCAGCTTTGCCGCGGCTTTCCTGGCTGGAGGCCTGCGCCGCAACCGGCGCAACCGTCTCTTTGGGCGTCTCGTTGCCGCCCTCCTCATAATTCCATGTGACTTTGTCGTAAGACTTGGTCGCGGGATTGAAGCCTGAGAACAGCCCGTCGTCCGGCAACTTAAATCCGTCCTGGACGACGAACGCAGCGTTGGTGTAGTTGACCAGGTACTCGTGAGCGATGCGCTTGTTCGCGATGGTGTAATTGATCAGGCCGCCAAGGAACGCCAGGTCGGCGCCGGCTCGAATCTGGCAGAAAATATCGGCTTGCGATGCGGTGCGTGTGAAGCGCGGATCGACCACGATGATCTTGGCGTTTCGGTTACGCTTGGCCTCGACCGGCCACTTGAATCCGCAGGGATGGTTCTCGGCTGGATTACCGCCCATGATGAGCATCATGTCGGTATTCTTCATGTCGACCCAGCCATTGGTCATGGCCCCGCGCCCGAAAGTTGGTCCCAAACTTGAGACCGTGGGGCCGTGTCAAACCCGCGCCTGGTTTTCCAGGCGCACCACCCCCATAGCCCGCATCGTTTTCACGACCAGGTAATTGAACTCATTGGTATCGGTGCAGCCGCCGCTCCAGAAGAGCGATTCGCAGCGGTTTACCGTATCGCCCTTCGCGTCCGTTTCGATGAAACCGGCATCGCGTGTCTTCTTGGTCCACTGCGCGATCTCCTCGATCGCCTGGTTCCAACTGATATCTTCCCAGTGGTCCGATCCCGGACGACGCACCCTGGGATACAGGATGCGCCGCTGGTTCTCGATGTCCTGCTGCAGCGACGAACCTTTGGGACACAGCGTGCCGCGATTGATGGGGTGATCGGGATCGCCCTCAACGTGCACTACCTGTGGCGTGACGTTCTTCGCCTTGTCGCCAATGGTGTGAATAATGACACCGCAGCTCACGGCGCAATACGGACAGGTGCTTCGCGTCTCGGTGGTGCGGGAGATCTTCAGCTCTTGCATCTGCGCCTGCAGCGGAGTCAGGTCGAAGCCGAAGACAGAAAGGCCGACGGCACCCGCTACGCCGCTCTTGACGAAGGTACGTCGCGATACTTCCATTACGTGGTCCTCCCCAACAGCAAGCCACGAGTCCGGTATGCAGTTAACGATGCGGTGAGAAACGGAAAGGTGCGCCGAGTTGCAACGGCGATGGTGGGCATGATCGTTCCCCTAGCTCGAAGCTTACAGCTTGGTGAACACCCCAATGGTCCGGAGAGTATACCTGCTAAACCCAAGCGTCAAGATTTTCCGGTTAATGCAGTGTTAATTTCACAGAATGTTCACGAGCCCTGCCCCAGAGCCTGCCCTGAGCTTGCCGAATCGGGAGTGAGCGGCGCGAACCTCCATCGCCAACTCCGCACTCTTTCCCTTCCACAGGCTGCAGTCCTACAATGACCGCAAGGGT
>JASHXK010000457.1 GCA_030043575.1 Terriglobales bacterium | reverse complement strand
ACCGAGTAGGTGAAGGGATCGATATAGGCAATCCAGCGCAGCCAGGCGGGAAACGCCTTGATGGGATAGATCGATCCGGCGGGGAAAAACAGCAGGGTATTAAGGATGCCAAAGGTGGCGCGCGGCACCAGCGGGTCCTCCACGCGCACCATCATCAGGAACATCATGGTATTGAAGGTCAACGCCGTGGCCACGATCACCAGCAAAACCCAAAGTATGTTTTGCAGGGTGAAAATCGATCCCAGCCCCGATAGCAGCGACCCGATTACGGTAATGACAATGCCGGCCATGATGGCCTTGATGGCGCCGGCGATGTTGAGCCCGGCGACCAGTTCGAACTTGGTGATCGGCGTGACCAGATAGCCTTCGTGGACGCCGCGCGCCTTGTCATCGATATACAGCATGCCACCACCGATCATCACCGAGACGAACATGGCCAGCGCGATCGACCCCGGCAGCAGATATTTCATGTACTCGGTGTAGGGATAGAGCTCGACAGTATCCAGCGTGATCTGCTGCAAAATTCGGGAGGGCTCGACATCGGGATTATTCAGCGCCTGCACCAGGCTGCCAAATTCGTCCTCCAGCGTGGAGCTCATGATGTTGTCGGTGTTGTCGACGATAAGCGCGATGCGAGGGTGGTTCTGCTCGTAGACGCGGCGCGAATACTCCGGCGGAATGATGATGGCGCCGTCGAGGCGGCCGGTGCGCACGTCTTCCATGGCCTGCTGGTCGCTGTCGTAATCGACGGGAACGAAGGTGTGCGCGTTGGACTGAACAGCGGCGAGAGCTTCGCGAACTTTCACGGCCTGCGTTCCCTGGTCCTGATCGACAACCCCGAGCCGCGCGGATTTGATTTTGCCGCCAAAGGCGTTGCCCAGCACGATGAGCTGGACCAGCGGAAACACCATGGCTACCAGCATCAGCGCCGGAGAACGGAAGAATTTACGCAGTTCGCGCTCGACAATGGCCCACATTCGATTCATAAACTAGTAGAGCTCCTCGACATCAAGAACGAAGACGGATTCACCACGGAGGCACGGAGGTCACGGAAAAGCTAAAATCCAACGGGACTCCATGTCTTCCGCGTTCCTGCGCGGTAAAACGATTTTCGAGGCTCCCGCGAACAAACATCGGATTCACCACGGAATCACGGAAATCACGGAAGAATACGAATCCAACAAGATTCCGTGACCTCCGTGACCCCGTGGTGAATATGGTTTTCATGGCCGCATCCCCGGGCGGTCGGGCATCATGAAGCCGAAAGCCTTGACCTGCTCATCACGCAACTGCCGTCCCGTGAAATGGACGAAGACATCGTCCAGCGTGGTGTTTTGAACGGATAGCGATTTCACCTGCACATTGGAGCGCACGGCCAGCTCGACCAGCTCCGTCGTGGTCTTGGAGCCGTTGCCGGTGAGGATGCGGTACATGTGCGCCGCCTCTGGTTGCACCGAGGTTACGTCGTCGAGCTTTTCGAGATCGCTCTGCCAGTCGGCCGGCGCATTGATGAATTGCGCTTCGATCACGTTAGTTCCCGGTACGCTGGCCTTCAGCGCAGCAGGCGAATCCAGCGCGACCAGCTTGCCGTGATCGACGATAGCAATGCGATCGCACAGCCGGTCGGCTTCGTCCATGTAGTGGGTGGTGATCAAGATGGTGAGATCGCGGCTGTTCTTGATGTTGGTCAGCATCTCCCAGACGGCGACACGCGAGACCGGATCGAGGCCGGTGGTCGGCTCGTCGAGGAAGAAGATTTTGGGACTGTGCACAAGGCCGCGCGCGATCTCCAGACGGCGCCGCATTCCGCCGGAGAGCGTCTTGGTTTGCGCGTGACGCCACTTCTGCAGATCGACCGTGGTGAGCAGTTCATCGATGTTGCGCTTGCGGTGTTCGGCGTCGACGCCGTAGAGCTTGGCGTAGATGTTGAGATTCTCTTCGACAGTGAGATCGATATCGCTGGTCAGAGCTTGCGGGATCACGCCCAGGCACCGGCGCACGTTATCCGGCTGTTTGGCAACATCGAAGCCGTTGATCAGCGCCCGGCCGCCGGTGATGGGAAGCAAGGTCGTCATCATGCGAATGAGCGTGGACTTGCCGGCGCCGTTGGGGCCAAGCAGACCAAAGATTTCGCCCTGTGGGACGGTGAAGGAGACCTCGTCGACGGCAGTGAAGTCGCCATACTTCTTGGTGATGTGGTCGACCAGGATGGCATCGCCGTTCGAGGCGTTCGGGTGCGAAGTCATTCGGCAAATCCTTCTGTGAGTCCTTCAGCGATGCATCCTTTCAATATGTCATCCGACCGAGCCAAATGTGTCATCCCGACCGAGCGGAGGGACCCGCTGCCTGCACGCAGGGTACGGTTCAATTAACCAGCTCTAAACCCCTAACCAGCTCTAAACCACGGACTAGCTCTAAACCCCGTGTCATTCTGAGCGGAGCGTCCGCGCCTTTGCCGTTTCCGCCGCTGATTTTGCGGCGGGCGGACGCGCAGTCGAAGGACCTGCTTTTCCGACGCGAGCGATACGGTGCGATCGAACAGCAGGTCCCTCCACTCGCGCTGAAGCCCTCGGTCGGGATGACACTGAAGAGGGGGAGCGATCGGCACTGCTGAAAGCCTGCCCTGAGCGAAGTCGAAGGGTCGCGCCCTGACACAAAGCATCCCAGTTCGTTCATCGCGCGCTCTCAGCCAGCTTTCTGGTTGTCAGGTCCCTGGGCAGCAGGACCTCCGCGGTCATGCCGGGCACCAGCGCGCCGTCAGGATTGTCGACTTTCAGCTTCAGGCCGACGGTCTTGATGTCACGCTTGCGCCGGCTGACGTCGCGCTGCGTCGCGTAATCGCCCTCGACCGCCTTGAAGATGACGACGCCATCGATTGGCTTGCCCTGCGGCA
>JASHXK010000456.1 GCA_030043575.1 Terriglobales bacterium | reverse complement strand
GTTTCGATGAAGCGCACCTTGCCCTTGCTGAGCTTCATCACCAGTGAGGTTGTTCGCACTCCGTCGCCGAAGAAGCGCACGCCTTTGAGCAACGTGCCTTCGGTGACACCGGTCGCGGCAAAGATGATGTTCTTACCCGGCGCCAGCTCATCGGCGGTATAAATCCGCTTCGGATCGGTGATGCCCATGTCCTTCATGCGCTCACCTTGCTCCGGCGTGTAGCCCACCAGTCGGCCGACCATGTAGCCGTTGAGGCAGCGGACTGCAGCAGCCGTGATGACACCTTCCGGAGCTCCACCGGTTCCCATGACAGCATGCACGCCGGATCCGAGCATCGACGCAGCCACGCCCGGTGAAAGATCGCCGTCGGAGATCAGCCGAATGCGGGCGCCGGTTTTGCGGATTTCGCCAATCAGCTTCTCGTGTCGCGGACGGTCGAGAATAATGATCACCAGATCTTCCACGTCGCGGTCCAGCACCTTGGCGATGACATGCAGGTTATGGGAAACGGGCGCCTCGAGATCGACCACTCCCTTGCAGGACGGGCCGACGACAATCTTCTCCATGTAGCAGTCGGGCGCGTGCAGCAGCCCGCCTTTTTCCGACGCCGCCAACACGGTGATTGCGCCCGGTGATCCGGTAGCGCAGAGGTTGGTACCTTCCAGCGGATCAACCGCGATATCGACGGCAGGATAGCTACCGCCATCTTGCTTGCCGACCTTCTCGCCGATATACAACATCGGCGCTTCATCGCGCTCGCCCTCGCCGATGACGATGGTGCCGTCCATCGGCACCGAATCCATGACGCTGCGCATGGCCTCAGTGGCAACCTGATCGGCATGCTTGCGGTCGCCCTGGCCCATGGTTTTGGCGGCGGCAATGGCGGATTCTTCCACAACCCGCAGGAACTCGAGCGCGAGGTCGGTTTCGAAATTGGCCGTTGGAGAGTGAGTAATCAATGGTTCCTCAGTTTGAACTTTTGTTGCCATGGAGCCTCCATAGGCGTGGCCTGCAACACAGTAAAGATGAGCTACGAGTGCGAAGAGCGCAAGCCGTTCGCCATGACTTTAGTGCTTAGGACTTGGGCAGAGCAGGGGAGTCCCAGCACAAACGCAAAGGATACACCTGTTGAGGCCAACTGCGGGAGGACTTTCGTCACAGTTTGGTTGGGCCGAGAGGGATCACTCCGAACCATTCAGGGGAGTTCCAGAGCACGCTTGACGGCAGCCTCGACCTGCTCCATTGAGTTGAGCGGCAATTTCCCCAAGGGCGGGTAGAGCACCAAACTCTTTTCCACGGTAGTAGGCTGATCGCACTTTACCCAGGACTCACGATGCAATCCACCTTCTCCAGCAAGTAGTTTTACTCGAAGAGAAAATCCTTTGCGTTCGACGCTGGAGATTGGCAGCACGCATATGTCTAGCGAGTAGGTGTTCAGGGCGTCGGTGGAAATTACTACGGCCGGTCGCTGCTTGTCCAGATGGAGGAGGCATACCTCGCCACGTCGAGGATACCAGCCAACCGGCTTAAGACTGCGCCGCGCGGTGGTCATTCACGCGTCCACGATCGCAAACCAGCCCGTTGAAATGCATGTCGTTCACCGCGCTCCTCAGGCGCGCTGGCAAAAAACTGTGCTGCCTCCTGATATAGGTTTGCCTTGCGCTCCATCTCCAGCGCATATTCAAGCAGCTGATTAACCCTCTCGCTGGCCGAAACATTGCCTTTGGTGCGCTGGATCTCCGAGAGCACAGCGGGGTCGAGGGAAAAGGACCGGGTTCTTCTGACGGCAGCTGATTTAACGGACCGTGGCATAAAACTATTGTCAATCCTATTAGGGATCATGTCAACATTGCAATTATCTTCTAGAACGCTGCATGTCCGGTAATGTGATCGCCGATAATCAGCGTATGGATGTCGTGCGTGCCTTCGTAGGTCTTCACCGACTCCAGATTCGCCATGTGGCGGAAGATCGGATACTCATCGGCAATCCCGTTTGCGCCGAGAATGTCGCGCCCCATGCGTGCGCACTCCAGCGCCATCCAAACGTTGTTGCGCTTGGCCATCGAGATATGCCACGGCTTGGCCTTGCCCGCATCTTTGAGCCGCCCGACTTGCAGCGCCAGCAGCTGTGCTTTGCTGATTTCGCTGATCATCCAGACCAGCTTCTCCTGCACCAGTTGATGCGAAGCGATGGGTTGATCGTGAAACTGCGTGCGAAACTGCGCGTACTGCAGGGCGCAATCGTAGCAAGCCATGGCCGCGCCAATCGCACCCCAGGCGATGCCGTAGCGCGCCTGATTCAGGCAGCTCAGCGGTGACTTCAACCCGCCCGACTGCGGCAGCAGATTCTCCGTCGGGACGCGCACATCCTGTAGAGACAAACTCGACGTTACCGAAGCGCGCAACGACCACTTGCCGTGCACGTCAGCGGCTTTGAAGCCCGACCGGCTCGTCTCAACGATGAAACCGCGAATGAGATCGTCCTCATCTTCCACCTTTGCCCAGATGATGGCGATGTCGGCGATCGAGCCCGAGGTAATCCACATCTTCTCGCCATTCAGGACGTATTCATTGCCATCTTTCTTGGCACGGGTGCGCATCGAGCCAGGATTCGAGCCGGCGTCGGGCTCGGTCAATCCGAAGCAGCCCAGGACCTCGCCCAGCGCCATCTTCGGCAGATATTTCTGTTTCTGCTCCTCGCTGC
>JASHXK010000455.1 GCA_030043575.1 Terriglobales bacterium | reverse complement strand
GAGATCATCGCGCAACCCGAAGTTGCCGCGCGGCTGCCAGAGCTCATGGAACGCCATCGCCGCTCCATCCAGATCATGCGCGAGCGCTCGGAGTGCAAGGACGGCACCATTTTCTTCGACGTGACCGACCACGAGCTCGAGGGCTACAACAAGTTCGTCCCCTACTACCTTCACCCCGATTGCGTATACAGCGTCGGTCTCAGCAAGAGCAGCTTCCGCACTAAGGTCTCCGTCGGCTCCAATCCGTGGACGACGGCAGCCCATATGGAGAATTTGGCGAAGATTTGCGAACGCTACGGCGGAGGCGGTCACGCCCGCGTCGGAGCCATTTCCTTCCCGCCAAATATGTTCGACCAGGCCCGCCAGGCCGCGCACGAAATCGTGGAAGAACTGCGCGCGAGCTATCGCGCGCATGGGGCAAGCTAGAGGCAGGAAGTAAGTCGTTACTGCCGGGCCGTCCGGGCCGCAATCACCGGGTTCGAACCGTGAGCCTGAACTTCTTCTTCGGCTCGTTGCAGCAAACCCCAATCCGATTCGAATTCCGGCATGAGCTCGCGATGATTGGAATGCGCGGTCAGGAGCGCGTTGGTGCGGGCCAGCAGTACCTGCATCGCCAGCCTGCGATCCGAGCCGTCGCCGAAGACGTTGTCGACGCTCAGTCCCACGCGTCGCACTTCGCCGTCGCTGGTGATCTCCAGCCAGGGCTGACCGTTCTCGTCGAGATATGGACGTCCGTGCGCCTGCAGCGTGCGGAACATCGTCTCCATCTTGTGCCGGTCGGCGATCACCTTGTCGTCGATCGCACTGCGCAGAACTTCCTCAAACCGCGAGTGGTATTGCTCCCACTGCTCATCGGTGCCTACTTCCCGCTCACTATCGGCCTTGATCTCACGCTTCAACTGCTTTTCCTGATCCGTGTCCCCATTCTGCTTGGCGGTCGCAAGCTGTTCATATAGCTTGGCCACATCCTCCGAAGGATGGTTCCGCAGATCGTGATCGGGACTGAAGTGTCCGGTTAGCAGGTACGATCCCGCCAGAAAGGGAATCGCCTGTGCTTCCAGCACTGCGATCGGGATCAGCCACTTGGTGGAGCGCACCGTCTGCTCCGTGCCTTCGCGGCAATCGGAGCTGCGCTTGTACGTCCCCGGCACCTGCTCGATGCGAACGATGCGCAGTTGCAGTTCAGGATGATGCTCAGCGTAATGCGTGAAGCTGCGGGCAATCGCCTTCGGCCCGGTCATTCCGAAGTCATTGATTACGTCACGATGCGCCGAGTGCGGAAAATAAGTGTCGACCACCATCTTGGCAAAATCGGCACAGTTGCGGGATACGGAGCGGTAGTGATTCACATTCGGCCGCGCGTTGAATTCGCGGATGAACGCCTCATCCTGCTCCCGCGTGGTGTGCACCTCGAAGATATAAACCTCGCGCACAAACGCCGCGGCCACTGAGTCACGCCAGTTGGCATTGGGATCGGCGATGCATCGCGGAGTGGTACAGATATCTCGCAGATAGGTCCGCTGATACTGTTGCTGCAGCAGGCTGCGCAGCTCGGGATAGCCGAAGAGCGGCCGCTCGTCGATGCTGTTCACGCCGTAGAGGTAGACGCTGAGCGGCACCACGTTCCACTCGTACGGCTGATCTTCCTTGTAGTCCGAGTAGTTCTGCAGGACCGAACCCTGCTCGTCCGGGCGGCAAAGGCGCAGCTTAATCGGCGTCTCCGGACAGATGTTCGACAGGTAAACCGCCGAATGGCCCTCGCCGGTGATTTCGGCCTTCACTAGTTCGGGATGAACATTGGGTTTGGCGTTCAGCAGCAAGCCGACGTCGGCTCGTGCCTGCAGGGGCAGGAGCGCCAGAACGCAAAGTGCGAGAATTGCCTTATAAAGCCGCATGTGCCTATCAGCCCGCTTGGCCTCTGAGCACCTGCGGACTATGTATTAGACGTTGTCTCTCGGGTAGAAGATCGCCCGCCAGACGACCCTCCTTATCCATCATATCGTTACAAGCCGAATCTGTGGATTAACTGATCGTGAACTCATTATGGCTAACAAGTCGTAGTTTTGTCTCACATTATCTAACCCGGTCCAGCTCAAGAGGTTTCACGAAAATTGGACACAGCGTTGACAATTCGTTGACAACTCCCGCTGCGGTTGCCCGTAACCTGTTGCTCATTGGCGCTCGATCGGCGGATGGGGTTTAGGTCGAACTGGACGAGTGACTCCTAAGGCAGTGCTCATCCGCCGATCCGTGAGTTTAGCTAACGGTTGAGAATGCGCCACCAAACGTTGGTGATAGCGCTGCAGATTTTCCTGCAAATGTGTTCGGAGGTGGGTCGGGATTCGCCACTCGTCGCTCGCCCGCTCCGCTTCTCGAGGCGGACTGCTTCAAGGCACGGATACCTTCCGTGCCTTTGCAGTTAGTGCTTGCTTTCATGCCGAGTAGGCCAGCAGGATGCGCAGGTCCCTCACGTTATTGCCGGTTGGTCCGGTCATGATGGCGTCGCCGATGGCTTGGAAAAGCGGATAGCTGTCGAAGTTGGCCAGCGATGTTGCGGCGTCGAAGCCACGCTGGCGAGCGCGCTCCAGTGTCGAGCCATCGACAATAGCTCCGGCTGCGTCACTGTTGCCGTCGATGCCGTCCGTTCCCGCGCTGAGCACCGTGATGTTTTCCCCCGCAATCTGCTGCGCGCAATACAGCGCAAATTGCTGATTGCGTCCCCCTGCTCCCGGCGTGGCTCCCACCTTCACGGTTACCTCGCCTCCAGAAATCAAACAGGCGCGGGACACTCCCTTGCGCAGCTCCCGCAGCCGCGAGAGCAGGAAGTCGGCAGCGGGCTGGTAATCCCAATCGTCGCACGCGTTCTCCACATCGACGGCAAAGCCCGCGAGCGCGGCTTGTTCCACGGCAGCGTTCACCGCCGTCGCATTGGAAAGCACGGTTACATATTGCGATCGTTGAAAGGCGGGATTCCCGATTTTCGGCGTTTCTTCCAACTGCCGGCTGTCGAAGATCGAGCGTACCGATGGCGGCAGCCGATCGAGAAGCTGATAACGCTCGCTGATCTGGTAACAGTCCTGGATCGTGGTGCTGTCCGGGATGGTCGGCCCCGATGCCAGCGCGTCCAGCGCCCCCTCGGGCACATCGGAGACCAGGATCGACAACTGGTATGCCGGCGCTGCCGTCCGCGCCAGACGCCCGCCTTTGAGCGCCGACAGATGTTTGCGAATTGCGTTGATCTCACTGATTGGCGCGCCGGAATGCACCAGCGTCCGGTAGGTCTGAACGACATCGGCGAGAGAAATCCGCGATCGGATCGGCTTTTCCGCGATCGCCGATGCTCCGCCACTGATCAGAAAGACGACCAGGGTTTCCAGAGAAAGCCCCGACACGAGCTGTAGAATCGCCTCACCCGCGCGCAGCGAGTCCTCATTGGGCAGTGGGTGGCCCCCGCTGAAATACTGGAATCCGGGGAGCTGAGCCGGAGCAGCGCCAGGTGCGGCAATAATCCCCGTCAATTCCTTACCGAGCGGCCCCGCAAAATTCTCCGCCAGGCTGTAACCCGCTTTGCCGATGGAAATTGCAAGTACGCGTGTGAATGCTTCCAGGTCGTATATGGTTTCGTCGACCTGCAAGTAGCGTCCGTCACGCGTGAGCTTCCGGCCGAGGGCGCGGGGAATGCTGCACTCGCTGAGCGCGTGATCGAAGATTTCGCGCACTCGCGCGCGCATCTCGCGGTAGGGCGCATCGGAACTTGCCTCTGGCGGGGCGGCGGAGTCAGCCATTCGGCGATTATAGAAGGAAGTAATTAGCAGCCAGTAATTAGTAACTAGCAATGAGTGATTAGCGGTCAGCCGCTAATACCCAACGGCTCTCACCCTCGCACCGCAGCCACGTGCCGCTGCCTGAGCTAATTACTAATTACTAATTACTAATTACTAACTGCCAACTGCTCCGCCACCCAGCTCTCCACTGTCATGCGCATCTCGCCGAGATGTCCCTCGAAAAAATGATCGCCCGGGACAAAGACCAACTCTTTCGGATCGGCAGCCTGCGCCACCATCTCCTCCAGTGCGGCGTGCGGACCATACGGATCATGATCGCCGCTGATAAACAGCTTGGGCTTCCGGCACTCGCGGAGGAAGGAAAACGAATACAAACGCCCTTCGGCCTCGACCGGCGTGCCGATCGAGATCAGCGCCTTCACCTCGGGATCGGGACAAGCCGCGCGCAGTCCCGTAGCTGAGCCGAAGGAGAATCCGGCAAAGATGATCGGCAAGGGAAACTCGCCCTTGAGCCACGCCAGTGCGGCTTCCACATCCGCGATCTCGCCGCGTCCCTCATCATGCCGGCCGGCGCTAAGTCCCGTACCACGGAAGTTGAATCGCAGCACCGGGAAGCCGAACGAGTTCAGCGCCTTCATCGCTTGAAAAACGACTTTGTTGTGCATGGTCCCGCCGCCCAGCGGATGCGGATGACACACCATTGCGGCGTGTGTTGCATCAGGAGCGCCGGCATTGAGCAGCGCCTCCAGCCGCCCAGCAGGGCCGTCGATGAAAAAAGATCGGACTGTGGACTGGCGGATGACCAAGTCTGGCTCCGGATCAGGTCGCTTTACACGGAGTGCGCCCAGCGCCGCCGAAGCTCGTGGAGAATGCGGGCAAGACTTCTCTCCGTGTTCTCCGTGCCTCCGTAGTGAAAATGCACTTCCAGAAACTTTAGCCCCGCGGGCTCGCTATTCACCGCGGGGCATAAGTGCCTGTGATGTTGCCAACACAGAGGTGTAGATAATCTACATCAACACCACGGTAGCAGAGTGTATATTTATGTAAACTGCTGTCAGCCGCCAAACCACGAATTCCCGATGTCTCATTCCTGGCGCGTTTACTGCTCCGCCGGCTCTCCTTTGGGCGCGTGATGCGGTAGCGACTCCGGCATCTGGGAAACATTCCATGCCCACGCCGCCAGCAGCGCCGCGCCTTCGTTGATTTCGTCCGGAATTACCTTGTCGAAGGTATCTGTCTGGCTGTGATGCACCTCGCGATAGTGCGCCGGCGCCTGAATGCAGAAGTACGCCGGCACACCGTGATCCAGAAAGCCGACGTGATCCGAAGCGCCAAAGTAGCGCGTGCTGAGCGGCTCCATCTCGAAGACTTCTTCGAGCGGCTTATAAATCTCGGACATCAGCGGCGCAGTTTCCCAAAGATCCTCCAGCGCGATGCTGAATACCTTGCCGGTCCCGGTGTCGTGGATTAGCGCTGCGTCCATCTGCCGCACCTCATCCGCATGGTTCTTCAGGTAGGTATCCACGCCGATGCCGCCTTGCTCTTCGCCCGTGAACAGAATAAACGTGATCGTGCGCTTGGGCTTCCAGCCCAGCGCTTTCAGCGCGCGCGCCGCTTCCAGCGTAGCCATCGCGCCCGTGCCGTTGTCCAGCGCACCCTGTCCCAGGTCCCATGAATCCAAGTGGCCGCCGATGATCACGCGCTGCTCGGGATGCTCGCTGCCCTTGATCTCGGCGACCGTGATCGCCGCCGGAACGGGTTGGTCGGTGAAGGTGTCGTGCAAATTGAATTTCAGGTTCACCGGCCCGCTCTTCAGCAACCGATACAGCAGGTCGTAATCTTCGTGCGTGAGGAATGCCAGAGGGATTTCTGTCGGGTTATAGCGAGGAAAGCCGCCCGTCATGTTGTACAAGCTGTCGGTCTTGCCGCTGTCGAAGACCACCAGCGCCGGCTCTTCGGCATTCAGGAGCCGGAGGAGTTGAAAATATTGCCGGTATCCCATCCTCTCTTTGGGCACACCCTTTGACGGTGGAATCACAGCGTCGTAAGCGTTCTCCGGATTCGGATCAATCTTCGACATGTCCACCGGTTTGCGCAGCATGACGATCTTGCCCTTCAGTTTCCCCTTGTACTGATCGAAGTCAGCCATCTTCTCGATGTTGAGCACCACGACCTCTCCGCTCACATCGCCATCCGTGCCCTTGCTCCAGCCGAAGGCGTGAATGCCAATGCGCCGCTGGATGGGACTTATGATCTCGGCCGTTTCCAAGCCGCGCGTCCAGCCGTGATCGATCTCTGCCGTCTCCAGATGTGCGTCGATGCCGTACTCCTGAAATCGCTTGAGCGTCCAGTCGCTGGCCGCCTGCATTTGCGGCGAGCCCGTCAGTCGCGGCCCGATCTGTGTGGTCAGGTACTCCAGGTTCTTCATCAGCTCGGAGTGTGCCTTCACCTCGTCGGCGATCTTTTGATCGGCTTCCTCCATCGCCTTGCGATAGGCGTCGCGTTGTTCCTGCGAGCGTTGCGATGTGGGAGCGGGGTTTTGCGGAGCGGCCTTCGGCGTCTGTGCCAGCAGCACTCCGCCGAGCAGAACTACAGAGATGGACGCCAGCCAGCGCCGGCGAAGTCGAATCATTGCGCCTTCCTCGGAGAAATTAGCAGGGAAGTCGATGATAGCGGGTGAGCGGCGCTTCCGCCAGCCGGTGGGTATTCGCGATAATTACCCGACAGTGGGGCACCTGCAGCGCCCCGAAAGTGGTGGCGATATATGTTAGAGAATTGTGAACGTAGCGACGCAATTACAAGTAAGCTGTTTGTTCGCTCGGTTAGTTGGTACGGTGGAGAGTCGAGCTCGTGAGGCGCCAAGAATGGACGTCGGTGGATGGAAGGAAACAATAACGAAGATCCTCATCAGTAAGGAGGGAATCTTTAACCTGCTGGTGGGTTTAGCCGTCGGAATCGCCAGCGCAATTCTGGGTGCTGAGATTTACGAGGCGTGGAAGGACCGCATACGAAATCGGCCGATGAGGAAGCTCCTGAATTTTGGAGCTGATCAGATATTTTTCGTCTTTCCACCCCGGGATGATCATCCCAATCAGGATCCAGCGCCAATTCTTCCGCGCACTGCGACGGAGGACTTCTTGGCAATGAACAATTTCGTCAGTGCGCTAATAAAGGCTGGCTGGAAGGGCAGTCATCGAGTTCGTGATGCCACCCGGTTTTTTCATCAGAATAACGATAGGCAGCACCACCTTGTGGTGATTTGCAGCCCCAGGTCGAATGCTTTTGCCGGTGTGGTCCAAAGGGAATTGCAAACCTTGCCGGACCCGTTCTTCTACCGCTTCGAAACGAGGACCGTTACCGGCAAGGCCTACGACACGGGAGCCGATATTCCACTGAATAGGACCTTTATCGTGGCGCCCGACCGCGCAGAGTATGAGTCCCCCAGCTGGGGCGAGGAGGAGATTTACCGCGTACAGGGCGTAAAGCGACATCAGCTTGCAGCTCAGACGTTCGAGGATTTTGCAGTAATAACGAAGGTGAAGAATCCTTGGAATCCTAAGAGGACGTTGTTCTGGATCGCGGGAATTCGTGGTATCGGAACATGGGGAGCGGCTGAGTTCATCAAGAAGTACTGGGCAGAGTTGTATGCTCTGCTCCCGAAGGGTGAGAAGGATTGCGAGTTCTCCGCGCTTCTCAGGATTCGTTATGAAAATTGTGACATCGTAAGAGATCCTAAGT
>JASHXK010000049.1 GCA_030043575.1 Terriglobales bacterium | reverse complement strand
CCCCGCCGAAGCACTGTCTGCTTGCAGGATCGCGGCCGTCAACCGCGTTGCGCTTACGTACGTGGTTGCCCGGCCGGATCCGTTCCAGTTCACCACGGAACCGCTGACGAACCCTGTGCCATCCACCGTCAGGCTGAAGGCCCCCGTCCCTTCTATGACGCCAGGCGGCGAGAGCCCGTTGATGGCAGGCGCCGGGTTGATCAGGCTGATGGTTCCACCGGTTGCAGCGATACTATCCAGGCTTGCGTCGGGATAGGCCCCCATTACATTGGCGATCGAAATTGAATCCGAACTGCTGCCGGTGCCCGGAGCAATCGTCGCAGTGACTTCAGCTACCACCCCACTGTTCAGCGTGTCGGAATCGAGGCCGCTTGCCACGCAGGCTACAGATCCTATGTCCCAGGCACAGTTCAGCGTCTTACCCGCAGAAGTAAGTGCGGCCCCAGCCGTGACGCCGAGGCAGGTAACATCGCCGGAAGGATAAGAAAGTGTCCATTCGAGCGCGGCCGGACCAGGGCCGGAGCCGACGATCAAGGAGAGATTTAGAGAAACGGATCCCCCCTTGATCACCGATCCGGAATCCAGGTTCAGGGATGAGACCTGGGCTAAAGCCGAATCGCCCGCGACGAAAAGCCAAAGGAGAACGGCAATCCGGCGCATCGCAATCACCTGCTCAGCGTGTGTTCGCCCTCGCGCCGGGTTGGCCTCAGGCCACGCTGGAGGCCGTCATGACGCGCTCCGATTCCCCGGACGAAATAGGAACCGAGACGACTTTGTCCTCCACGCCCAGCTTTTTCATTTTGTAGAGCAAGGCCTTGTAATCGATCTTCAGGAGCACGGCGGCCTGCTTTCTGTTCCATCGTGTTGAGGCGAGGGCCGCTAAGATCGCCTCCGTCTCGGCTTGTTGCTTGGCTTGGGTCACCTGTTCCAGAATGGGGGTCGTTGGAACTTCAACGGGCTTGGACCGCGTGGCTTCCACCGCGGGGGCAGAGCCGGTGTTGACTTTCACGTGCGGCCGGCGAGCAGCCTTTGAATTCAATTCTCTGGCGATCATCTTCGGGTCCCGCAGAACGATCAGCCTACGGATCACATTCTCCAGTTCCCGGACATTTCCCCACCACTGATAGGCCATTAGCGCCTGCTTCAACTCCGCGGTAATCACCACCCTCGTTCCAGCGGCCGAGTGCTTCCTGAGCAGGTATTCCGCAAGCGGCAGTATATCTTCCTTGCGTTCGCGTAACGGAGGCAATTCCAGATTGATGACATTAAGCCGGTAATACAGATCCTCCCGGAAGGTACCATCCACGATGGCGTTTTCCAGATCGCGATGTGTCGCCGCCATAACCCGGATGTCCACCTTGATTACATCTCTCCCGCCGACACGCTGGAACTCGCGATCCTGGAGCACCTGTAAAAGCTTGGCCTGCAGACGGATGTCCATATCGCCAATTTCATCGAGCAACACGGTACCGCCATTGGCAGCTTCGAACATGCCGATTTTCTTCTGGAATGCGCCCGTGAAGGCTCCGCGCTCATAACCAAACAGCTCGCTTTCGACCAGTTCCGCGGGCAATGCGGCACAGTTGAGCTTTAGAAAAACTCTGCCAGCCCTCGGGGAATTGGCGTGCAATTCCCTGGCAAGCATCTCTTTGCCTGTTCCCGTCTCACCCTGGATCAATACGGGAGCCTCCGACCAGCCCACGTGACCAATCAGCGATTGAATCTCCTGCATTCTCGGGTTAGTACCCGAGAATACCCTGGCCTTTGTAGACAGTGCGGGGGAGGACGGCGCGGGATCCGAGGATGGTGCGTTATCCAGGGCCTTTCGCAGCCTTTGAAGAAGATCGTCGTGCCCAACCGGCTTACACAGGAAGTCGGTGGCGCCGCATTGCATAGCGGTTACCACGTTCACGGTGGATGCCGCTCCAGAGACAATGATCACCGGCAAATTTGGAGCGATCTGACGAATCTCCCTGAGCACTTCCATGCCGTCCCGGTGCGGCATCACGAGATCCAGCAACACTGCCACAAAGTCAGACTCAGCCGATCTCAGGTGACTTAGAACTTCTTCACCATCCTGGGCCAACTCAACCGAATAACCCAGGCATTTCAGGGCCATTTCCAGAAATGCTCTGACCTCTAATTCGTCCTCACCGACCAGGATCTTTTGTCCATTCCGCTGCTGCTGCATGAAGATTAGTTAGCCTCCGATTGCAAAACTTGTAATTCATCCTCCCCACGCCGTCCTCCGTACTTTGCGGAGTGGACCGGGAGGACAAACGAGAAACGCGGGCCGTATTCCGTGTTTTCCATCCACACGCGGCCATCATGAGCCGCGACGATCATCTTACAAATTGCCAAACCAAGTCCTCCGCCCGATCGGTCCTTGCCGCCACTATAGGAGGTATATTCCTCGAAAAGTCTCCCGATGTGCTCGTTCGGGATCTGCGGACCCGAATCCTGAATATCGATTCGGTAGGAGTTGGGCGACCGGCAGTCGCCGCGTCTGCGCTCTTCGGTGGGGGCACCGGCGTTCCGCCCCTTCCGGCGTTCCCAGAAAGAAGGGTAACCCCGCACCTCGATGGTGCCGTTCTTGGGAGTGAATTTGCATGCGTTATCGAGCAGGTTCATCAACACCTGTTCGATCTGGCCGGACTCCAGGTATATTGGCCCGGGCTCTGGAGCAAGGTCAACGAAAAGGGAGATGTTTTTGGCGTCGGCAAAAGGCGTGGCTTCGTGCAGGGCTTGCTCGACATGTTCTCGAATCTTCCCCGGCTGGAGATCCGGTTGCCTCTTGAGATGCCGCCCGGCGCCCAACTCGAACATGGCGGAAGCCATCCTCGATAGCCGTTTGATGCTGTGTTGCATCCGGCGAAGAACTTCCTTTTGTTCTTCCTCAAGCGGACCTAAAGCCCCGCTCAGGAGAAGCCCGCAATAACCTCCAGTGGCAGTCAATGGCGCGCGGAAATCATGAACCGCTCGCGTCAGGAAATTGGTCCGGTCCTGGTCGTATTGCTGTAGTTGCAGGTTTGACT
>JASHXK010000454.1 GCA_030043575.1 Terriglobales bacterium | reverse complement strand
GGCCATCGATGTTGGCGATGACCAGGCCAATGAGGTTGAGCGCGTACGGAACGATGATGTCGACCCACGCGGCGGTGTAGCAGACCACGCGATACGGCAGGTTCGGCTGATGCACGCCGTAATGCGTGATGTAGGGACGCGCTTCGCATCCCGGCAACCGGCCGGCGAGTCCGCGCCAGGCGACGACGACCAGGATCATCGCCAGCCAGATCCAGTGGCGGCGATCGGGACCATGGGTGTAGAGGTCGTAGGTCAGCGGCCATCCGGGAAGCACCCAGAAGACCCAGATCCAGATAGGAGTGTGCAGAACGCGATAGTAGCGCTTGTTGCGCTCGCGAAAAACGGCCTGTTTCATCGACAGATTGATGGTAGCAGAGAAGCCGCTCTTCGCTGTTCGCCATTCGCTCTTAGCCTTTAGCTATTAGTTCTTAGTGTGTCGCCTCTCAGTGGTTGCGAAAGATTAACGGCTAATAGCTACGAGCTAATAGGCAGGACCCAAAAGCGAATAGCGAATGGCGAATAGCGGCTTCACTTTGCCAGCGCATTCTCCGCCGTCTTTCTCGCCTCCTCCAGCTTTCGCGAGAGCGCCGCAGCTTTGCGCCGCGCCGCTTCGGCTTCGTCGTGGCGTCCGGCTTGATCAAGCGCCTGGGCCAGCAGCAGGTATCCAAAATCCGACGGCTCGATTTGCAGCGAGTTGTTGTACGCCTGAATCGCCGCGTTGAGGTCGCCCGACTTCTGCGCCATCAGGCCGATTCCCAGCCACGAGCGCTCGTCATCGGGATTGATCTCCACCGCCTGGTGAAAATTGGCCCGCGCCTGTGCGTAGTCCTTCAAATCGCGATAGGCGAACGCCAGGTTGCTGAACGCTTGCGCGCGGATCTGCGCATCCTGCTTGGGCGTGTTCGCCGTCATCGCGAGTACCTTCTTGTACTGCGCGATCGCGGCGGGAAGGTCGTTGGTTCTCTGGGCGTAAGCGCCCAAATTCAGGTTACCGTCGGGATCCAGCGGATTGATGGCCACCGCCGCGCGGAAATGCGGGACCGCGTCTTCCACCTGTCCCAGCTTGAGGTAGGCGTGGGCGAGCACGTCCTGAGCGACAACATTGTTAGGATTCGCCTGAACAGCCTGCGTTTCGCGATTGACAACTTCCCACCACAGCAGGTTGTTGTCGCTCCACAGATCGAGTTGGCGACGTGCCGTCACCGCGAGGGCGAGCAAGATGGCGACGCTCACTCCGGCTTGCCATACGGGCGCGATGTGCCGCTCATCGGCGAAATCGGCCAACGTCCAACAGATCATGATGAACAGGCCGACGAACGGCAGATATGCATAGCGATCGGCCATCGCCTGCACCCCCACCTGAACCAGGCCGATCATCGGAACCAGCGTTCCCAGGAACCACAGCCAGCCGATGAGTAGATAGCGCCGGCGACGCCGCTGGGCGAAAACCGCGGCGGTAATCGCGATCAGCAACGCAAGCGCGCCGCACACCTGCCAGAGCTTCAGCGTGTTTCCGGGATGCGGATACATGATGGCCAGATGCGAAGGCCAGATCGCCTTTCCCAGATAGCGCAGGTAGGCGACGATGGCGTTCTCGGCGCGCGCCGGAAATGGCTGCCAGTGCGGACCGGTCATCGAGCCCGACTGATATTGCGCGACAACCGTGATCACCGCGCTGGCTATCGAAAGCTCCAGCAACGGCACCTTCTCCAGCAATAGCCAGCGCAGCGGTCGCCTTCCGCTTTTCGCCTTTCGCTCTTCGCCAACACCTCGCTCTTCGCCAGAAACGCTGGACGTGGCACTCCGGCGAAAAGCGGAGAGCGGAAAGCGAAAAGCGATTCGCTCCAGCGGCCAGTAGTCCCAAAGCAGCAGGACGAAAGGCAACGTGATGACTTGCGGTTTCGCCATCAGCCCCAGCGCGAACAACCCGAAGACGGTCAGATAGCGGGTCCAACCCGGTTTCTGGGCGTACCAGCAGTAAGCGCCGAGCGCCAGCAGAAAGAACATCATGCTGAGCAGATTCTTGCGCTCCGCAATCCACGCAACTGACTCAACATTGACGGGATGCAACGCGAACAGCGCCGCAACCATCGCGCTTCGCCCGAGGTAACCCGTCGCTCGCCACAGCACCAGGAACAGCAGCACAACGTTGATGACGTGCAGCAGCAGGTTGGTTTCGTGATGCTTGCCTGCGTCAAGGCCGAACATCTGGCAATCCAGCGCATGCGAAAGCCAGGTCAACGGGTGCCAATTGGAAGCAGCCAGCGACCTGAACGCCCACTTCGCCGTCGCCGAGTTCAAACCCGCCTGCACGTGGTGGTTGTTGACCACGTAAACATCGTCGTCGTAGTTGAGGAAAGGATGGCTGCTGACCGGATAGTAGAGCGCGGCCGTGGCGATCACCAGTGCGAGCGCCAGAAGCACAACCCGCGCGCGCGGCGATAGATTTCGACGTGCGCCGATCTGCGATGGCGCGCGGCTCTGACTCCTGGCTTTGGATTTTTCGCGAACAGCAGCTCGTCTCGACATCGCGGAAGAATCTCGTACCTCGGTATGATACGAGACGCGATCTACTTCCTGGAGAAACTTAGCTTGCCGTCACCGTCTTTGGAGTGACGCATACTATCTGCGAAACAAGGTCTTGCCAGTTCTCGACAAGCCGCTCTCCTAACCGGCTGCCGGTCTTGCTGACGTGCTGTTGCAACAGCTCGCGTACCAAGTCCTGCTCGCTGCTCACGCAATCAACCAGCGCCTTCACCTCGACGAACTCGGAATGAAACTTCTGCTCCGCCACAAAGCTTCCGTCCTCATCCCAGACGTAAGCGACGCCGCCCGTCATGCCTGCACCAAAATTTCTTCCGCTCCGGCCGAGCACGATAACAACTCCGCCCGTCATGTATTCACAGCCGTGCTCGCCGATGCCCTCGACGATGGCCGTCGCGCCGGAGTTGCGAATCGCGAAGCGCTCGCCCGCAGTTCCCGCGGCAAACAGAAATCCGGATGTCGCTCCATAGAGCGCGACATTGCCTAGGATTACGCGCTCGCCTTCAGCGCTGGCCAGCTTGCCCGTTGCACGCAGGATCAGTTCGCCGCCCGAAAGTCCCTTCCCGACGTAATCGTTCGCCTGGCCCTCCAACACCAGCGACATGCCTTCGCAACAAAACGCTCCGAACGACTGGCCCGCCGTGCCGCGCATGCGCACACGAATGTCGGGCCTTGCTGCCGCCTGATGACAGCGCAGCAACACCAACTCACCTGACAACCGCGCACCCAGCGTGCGATCTGTGTTGTTGACCTCGGCTGCGCATTCAAACGGCTTGCCCGCTCGAGTCGCCGCCAGTGCAGGCTCGACCCACGCGTCGTCAAGCGGAGCATCCTCCTCGGGACGCAGGTTGCGATGCCCTTTCCAATGACGCGGCCCATCCGCAGACGCCGCCAGCAAGGACTCCAGATCCAGATGGGCTGTGCCTCGTGCTTGACGTAGCAAGTCCGTGCGGCCAATCGCCGACTCCAGCGTCGGCATCCCAAGCTCCGCTAACAGCCGCTGCAGATCGTCCGCTACGTTCATGAAGAAGCGCACCACGTTCTCCGGCTTGCCGCGGAACTTGGCACGCAGATCCGGACGCTGCGTCGCAATTCCCGTTGGGCAGGTATTGAGATGGCATTGCCGCGCCATGTCGCAACCCAGCGACACCAGCACAGCAGTTCCGAAGGAGAATTCATCCGCACCCAGAATCGCTGCGATCAGCACATCGCGCGCGGTCGAGAAACCGCCATCGACACGTAACCGCACGCGTCCGCGCAGGCCGTTGTGACGCAGCACCTGCTGCGCCTCCGCCAGGCCAAGTTCCCACGGACTGCCCGCGTACTTGATACTGCTGAGTGGCGACGCACCCGTGCCGCCGCTATGTCCCGCGATGTGGATGTAGTCCGCATACGCCTTCGCCACGCCCGCGGCGACCGTGCCCACGCCGAGTTGCGCTACCAGCTTCACGCCCACTGCGGCCCGCGGATTGATACGCTTCAGGTCGTAGATCAGCTGGGCCAGGTCTTCAATGCTATAGATGTCGTGATGTGGCGGCGGACTGATGAGCGCGATTCCCGGCTGCGCATGACGCAGCTGCGCGATCAGCTCCGTGACTTTATGCCCGGGAAGCTGGCCGCCCTCACCCGGCTTGGAGCCTTGCGCGATCTTGATCTCCAGCTCCTGGGCGTGCGCCAGGTACCCGGCCGTAACCCCAAAACGTCCCGAAGCTACCTGTTTAATCTTGTTATTACGCGGCAGGGAATCCGCTGGAGCATTGGGCAGCGAGTCATACGCAGCAGGATCCTCGCCGCCTTCGCCGGTGTTAGAGCGAGCGCCCAGTTGATTCATCGCGACCGTGATGGTCTCGTGCGCCTCAGGACTGAGCGACCCGAGCGACATCGCGCTCGACACAAATCGCTGAACCAGGGTAGAACGCGGCTCCACTTGATCCACCGGGATGGTTACAGCGGCAGGGACAAATTCCAGCAAATCGCGCAGCATCTGCGGTTCGCGTTCCTTGGCCTCGCCGCGAAACGCCAACCACGACTGCGTTTGTAAATCGTTATCGACTACAGCCGTCAGTGCTGAGCCTTTAGCCGAGCCGACGGCCAACTGCAGCTGCCGGGTACGCTGCGGCTCCCACACGTGAGGCTCCGCGCGATCGTCGCGGCGAAAGCGAACCCAACCATAATCCGGCAGTTCACCCGTGCGAGGGCCCGCCGCCCACGACGAGCGCACCGCAGCTTCAATCTCCGCGAATCCCCATCCATCGAGCGGCGACGCGCTGCCCGGGAAGCAGCGTTCCACGACTTCGCCGTCCAGACCAAGGATGTCGAACAGTTGTGCTGCGCGATAGCTGTCCAGAACCGAAATACCCATCTTCGACATGACCTTTGCCAGACCCGCTTGCAGTACCTTCAGTAGCGCAGCTTCACCTGCTTTGCCGGCCAGATGGCGCGCGGTCTGCAAGGCCAGCCAGGGACACACGGCGCCGGCGCCGTAACCGATCAACACGGCCGCATGATGCACATCCCGGCAGTCGCCGGCCTCCACCGCCAGACCCGCATACGTTCTAAGTCCGGCTTTCAGCAGGGCGTGATGCACAGCGCCGGTCGCCGCTGCCATGGGGATCGGCAAGCTCTGCTGTGATGCGCAGCGATCGGTGAGCACTAGAATGCGCGTCCCGTGACGCACCAGCTCAACCGCCCGATTCTCCACCCGACCTACGGCGTTGGCTAAAGACTCGTCTTCGGCAAAGACGCAATCCAGTTCTGCTAGCGGCAGATCGCCTGCCATGGGATAAGCGCGATGATGCAACGCCGCCGTCTGCCCCAGCGACAGAAATGGGGAGGGTAGTACGAGACCGGGCAGCGGAGCGTGTTTGTCCAGCAGGTGTGCCCACGGTCCCAGGCGTGTGCGCAGCGAAACCACGCACGACTCGCGCAGCGAATCGATCGGCGGATTGGTCACTTGCGCGAATCTTTGCCGGAAGAATCCATACAATGGCCGCGGCGCGCGTGCCAGAGGCGCAATGGGCGTATCGTCTCCCATCGACCACATCGCCTCTTTGCCCTCCACCGCCATGGGCGCGACTACCATCTTCAGGTCCTCGCGGGTATAGCCGAAGCGTCGCTGCAGATGCCTGAGTTCTTCTTCGGGTAGAACGTCGACCGGCTGCCGCGCCGCTTCCAGCGGAGCATCGTCGATCAGCGGCGCATAGATCATCAACTCCTCGAAATAGCGGTCCAGTGCCTCGCCCTCGAGCAGCTGACGTTTCTCGAGGTCGAGCAGCAGCAATTGTCCCGGGCCGAGCCGCCCACTGCGCACAATGGAATCAGGATCGACATCCACCAATCCAACTTCAGAGCCCGCGATCAACAAGCCGTCGTGGGTGACCAGGTAACGGCAGGGCCGCAGGCCGTTACGATCGAGTGCCGCACCCAGCAGGCGGCCGTCAGTGAACACCAGCGCCGAAGGCCCATCCCACGGCTCGACGCAGTCGGCGTGATATCGATGGAAGCCTGTCTCTGTTCCCGTGGGCGCGGGTGGCAGAAGCATTCGCACCGCCTCAGCCACATTCCGGCCGTTATTCGCGAGCAGCTCCGCGACCTCGTCGAGGCTCATCGAATCGGAAGCGTTTGGGCTAAGGATAGGCTCGCACTCGGGCGGCAACGTCGCCCGTCGTGCCGCCATGTGCGCACGATTGCCCCAGATGGTATTGATCTCGCCATTGTGCGCCAGCATGCGCAAGGGTTGCGCACGATGCCACGATGGCAACACATTCGTCGCATAGCGTTGATGAAAGACCGCGAACGGCGTGACAAACTCGTCGGAGTCGAGATCCGGATAGAACTCGTGCAGCAAGCGCCCCGCGCACAGCGCCTTGTAGACGATGGTTCGCGTCGAGAGCGAGCAGACGTAGCTATCGGAGACTTGCCGTTCAAACGACTTGCGCGCCAGGTAGAGACGATGTTCGATCTCGGTGTCATTGCCACTCGTCCCCGGCGGACCGGCGATCAGCGCCTGCCGGATCACTGGCATAGTGGAGGACGCAATTTCACCCAGGATCTCGCGGCGCGTGGGAACCTCGCGCCACGCCAGCCACTGCAGACCTTCAGCGGCGATGCACTCCTGCAAGCAAAGCCGCGCACGCGTGACGCAAGTCTCATCCTGGGGCAAGAACAGCGCGCCCACGGCCAGCGGCTGATCGGGCGCTAAGACTATGCGCATTTGCCGCAGCAGAAAGTCGTGGGGAATGGCGGTGAGAATGCCGACCCCGTCGCTGCTCTTGCGATCAGCCGCCACGGCACCACGATGCGCCAGACGGGATAAGGCAGTTAGTGCAAGTGCAAGGATCTGGTGTTGCGCGGTCACGTTCAGAGACGCGACAAACCCGACACCACAGGATTCGTGGTCGAAGTGAGGGTTGAGGAGGCTTCGATCTTGGCTGCCAATCCAGCAGGTCCCCATAGTGCAGTGTCGATTACTTTCGCTGATGTGGAAGGTGTGGGATTACGCGGCTGTGAATGCGGAAACTGCACGCGAGGCAGTCCCGTTGAAAATCATAAGACAGCGCCCGATACGCAACGCGGTCAAACGATTATTTTGCGGTCGCGATTCCCGAATTGGCCACGAGGCCGGGAGGACCATGCCGCTCCCAAACTAAGGCGATACTGCCGCGACCCAGTATCAGAACAACTGCTGGGCGTTGTAGTGCAGTTTCCCGTTTACCAGACGCGCTTCGGCCATCAGCCTGTGTGCGCGTGGGGCCTGTCTCTCATCGTCGATGTGTAGAACGATGTGGCCATGCGCCATGAGGTAATCGCTGACTAGCATGCGATGACACTGGAAGTAGACGCGTTCGGCGCACATGATTGCGGTGTTGCTGTGCTGCGCGATGGACAACAGCCGAGAGATCGCCTGCTCGAATGCGGAGGTCAGCATGAAGTCGGCATAGTTGCTAAAAGCGTCGTTGCGCAGGCCCGTATTGGGTGAATCGTCGCGCATCTTCCTGCGGTGGCCGCCAAGCTCCTTCATCCAGACGTAAGCCATGCCGCGTTTTGGCAGCTCGGCCTCCAACGCTTCACGATTGAAGTGCGGCAGCCGTCGCGACATGGGAAACGCCCGGATATCGACCAGCGTAGCGATGTTGTGTCCTCTGAGCGCTGCCACAAGCTGGTCTAAAGTGCGAGTGGAGTGACCGATGGTATAGATCGTCGCCATCTCAATGGGAGAGGCTCTCCAGTGCAGCGATGATGGTAGCGTCCAGCCCCGGCTCGACGGTGCGCAGATCAAGCAGCACGCGGTCGTCTTCGAGGCGGGCAATAATCGGCATTTCGTATTGGCGCAGACCCCGCATTAATTCTTCTGGCGACAGATCGCCGCTGTGCACGGCCAGTGCGCGCGACGGCAGCGTCGCGCCCGGCGCCGAACCGCCGCCCAGAACCGAATGCGTCGCAACGACGTCGATTTCGAGGTGCGGTGAGCTGATCCCCAAATGGCGCGCGATATGTTCAGCGCGATGCTGTAGGTCTTCTTCGGTCACGCGCATCATGCGCAAAGTGGGAATCGAATCGTAATCTTCGCGAATGTACGCCAGCAGCGTCGCCTCCAGCGCGGCATAGAACATCTTGTCGACACGCACCGCGCGAAACAGCGGATTAGAGCGAATCTTCGCGACCAAGTCAGCGTCGCCGCTGATCAAACCAGCCTGCGGTCCGCCCAGCAGTTTGTCGCCGCTGTAGGTCACGACATTGACACCGGCACGCACGCTGCCACTGATCATCGGCTCGCCAGACACTCTCGCCTGCCGCAGATCGAACAACTCCCCGCTGCCTAGATCCTCCACCACCGGAATCTTGTGCTTGCGGCCAAGCGCGACCAGTTCCTCCAGTGACGGCTGCTCCGTAAATCCGACGATCTGGAAGTTGGAGCGGTGCACACGCAGGATCAATTTCGTGCGCTCGCCGATCGCTCGATCGTAATCGCTGATGCGAGTGCGATTGGTCGTGCCGACTTCGCGCAGCACCGCACCTGACTTCGCCATCACGTCAGGAATGCGGAACGAACCCCCGATCTCAACCAGCTCGCCGCGCGAAACAATCACGTCGCCGTCCTCTGCCAGCGCATTGAGCGTCAGCAGCACTGCCGCCGCGTTGTTGTTGACAACGATGGTTGAGACTTCGCGATCATCCGTATTCAACAGCTTTGCGAACAGTCGGCTGACGTGGACATCGCGTTTGCCGCGCTCCCCGGTTGAGAGATCGAACTCGATGTTGGAATAGCTTTGCGCAATCTCCGTCACATGCTGCAGCGCGGCCTGGCTTAGCGGGGCGCGTCCGAGATTGGTATGCAGAAGGACGCCAGTGGCGTTAATGACCGGTCGCAGCGAGTAGGCAACCGAGCCTTGCAGTCTTTGTTCGATCGCCTCAGGCAGGCGATCGATGGCGGCTTTGACCGTAGCTTCATCGAGAGAGTCGTCGGTGATCTTCCGGCGCAGATCGTCAATCAATTGTCGCGACGCTTCGACCGTCGCCGTATGCCCGAACCGCTGCGAGAGCGTCTGCACCTCTTCGCAGCGCAACAACTCGTCAATCGCGGGAAGGAGCCGGAAGAGTTCGGCCTTGCTGGCGGCTGTCACGCTTGGATTAGAACAGCTTCAAGTTTCGAGTTTCAAGTTTCAAAAGCGATAGCTGCCCATTAAAGCATGCCTGCCAACTCGAAACCGACTTTGAAACTTGAAACTGACCTACCTCCAGCGCAACGCCCTCCGCAGGAGAAAGCCAATCGCGATTCCAGCCACGATCAGGCGCGCCGTCGCCTTGGGGTCGAAGAATGGTATCCAGCGCGTGCCCGCTTCGGTAATCTCCAGCACACCCATCGGCGATACGTTAACGCCGCCTCCGCCGCCGGCACCGCCCACCGCATCCTCCTGTCCCGACTTGTTCTCGCCACCACCGCCTGCGCCCAAACCGTACTTCACTTGCGCAACCGTGATGATCGTCCTCCCATGAGCCTCAATCGGCTCACCGAAGACGTTCTGCACTTTTCCAGTGGTGGCAAAGCGGTCAGACAGCGTAGTCAGAATCTCTTTAGGATCGAGCATGAATGCCTCCTTGCGAACATTGGATGCGAAGTGTCACGTACAAAGTCGCCGCCGCCTGGAAGTCCGACGAATCCGATTTGGCAAAGAGCGAACGGCGAATTAGCGAACAGCGTCTTCTAACCTACTTCCACCAGCCCATACCGCCGATTCCAGTGACCGCGCAGATGCTGCACCGCGTTTGCGATGTCTTCTTTGGTGACATCCTCGCTGGGGCCGGCGAGAACGTAGCGTGCCTCCTTGCGCGCTGCCTCCAGTAGATCACGATCACGCAGCAGATTCGCTACTCGAAGATTCGGCATGCCGGCCTGCCGCGTGCCAAAGAACTCGCCCGGGCCACGCTGCTCCAGATCAAGTTCAGCGATCTTGAATCCGTCTTGCGTGCGCACCATCGCATCAAGGCGCTGCTGCGCTTCGACGGAAACTTTTCCGCCGGTCATTAATACGCAGTACGACTTCGCCGCGCCGCGCCCAATGCGCCCGCGTAACTGATGCAATTGCGAAAGGCCGAAGCGCTCCGCGTGCTCGATAACCATGACGTTCGCGTTCGGCACGTCCACACCAACTTCGATGACCGTTGTCGAAACCAGCACATGAATCTCGCCGCGCTTGAAAGCAGCCATGGTCGCGTCTTTCTCGTCAGCGCTCATGCGGCCGTGCAGCAAGCCGACGCGCAAGCTCGCAAACTCGTGCGAGCGAAGCCGCTCGTGCATTTTAATGGCGGCTTTCAGTTCACCCTCCATCGCCCCCTCGTCGATTACGGGATAGACAACATACGCCTGATGCTCCGCGGCAACCTGCTTGCGCACGAACTCCCACACTTCGTCGGCGCGCTCGTCACCCACGCGGCGCGTGGTGATTGGCGTACGTCCGGGCGGAAGCTCGTCGAGGACGCTGGTGTCGAGGTCACCATAAATGGTCAGCGCCAGGGTCCGCGGAATCGGCGTCGCGGTCATCACCAGCACGTCGGGCTCGGCCTCGTCGGATTTTTTCATGAGTCGAAATCGCTGCATCACGCCAAAGCGGTGCTGCTCATCGACGATGACCAGGCCCAGCCTGTCGAACTCAATTGTTTCCTGGATGAGTGCATGCGTGCCGATCACCAGCTGCGCGTTGCCTTGCGCGATGTGGCGCCGCACCTGCTTTTTGCGGCCCGCCTCCTGCGAACCGGTGAGCAGAACGATCCGGTAACCTGCGCCTTCGAGGATGTTGCGCGCGGAGAGATAGTGCTGCGTCGCAAGAATTTCCGTCGGCGCCATCAGCGCAACCTGGTAGCCGTTCTCGATGGCAATGACAGCGGCTTCAAACGCGAGAATGGTTTTGCCGGAGCCGACATCGCCTTGCAGCAGTCGGCGCATCGGCGCCGCCGCCGCCATGTCGTCGGCAATCTCCTTCATCACGCGCTTCTGCGCGCCCGTGGGATGGAACGGCAAGATGCGTTTCACCGCATCGCGCACTTGCGGGTTGATCTGAAAGGTGATGCCGGTTTGCGCGCGCATCTTGCGGCGCTTCAATTCGAGGCCGAGTTCAAGGAAGAAAAACTCTTCGAAGATGAGGCGAATGTGCGCGGGCGTGCGTGCCGCCATTAGATTGCTGAGGCTCTCGCC
>JASHXK010000453.1 GCA_030043575.1 Terriglobales bacterium | reverse complement strand
AACGCCGATGAGCGGTTTCTGCAGAGCATAGGCCAGCGCCTTGGCATAGCTGAGCCCCACCAGCAAGGCGCCCGCCAGCCCAGGTCCCTTGGTTACAGCCAAGGCGTCGATGCTCTCGTAGGTCTGATTTGCGTCTTCCAGAGCTTTGCGCACGACGGGAACAATCGCGCGCAGGTGCTCACGGGAAGCTAATTCGGGCACAACGCCGCCGTAAGGCTGATGCGTAGCGATCTGAGAATAGACGACATTCGACAACACTTCTTCGCCGCATCGCACCACGGCCGCGGCGGTCTCGTCGCACGAGCTTTCGATACCCAGGATGAAAATGTCGGCCACACAGTCATTCTACGAGGCAGTGACGCGTTATGATCGAGCTCGGACAACCTGAACGCACATGAAATGGCAAACAGCTGGCCACCTAACGCGGCGGGAGACTGGATGGTGGATACTGTTCTTGGCCGCCATTGTTGGCGGTTTTGCCATTTACGACTTCTGGCAGGGATACCATCGAACACGATCCGTTATAGCCGGCCTGATCAGCATAGGCCTTGGGGTGCTACGGTTCGTCTTCGAGGGTGCTTGGGCGCTTCCGGAAGACAAATCGAAATCCGACCGTACTGTTACTTAAGACCAGAAACGAAACTATCTAATGAGGGAGCACGCTACCAACATCGTTCGCGAGCTGCGCCAGCACGGCTTTCAGGCATTTCTGGCGGGAGGTTGCGTCCGCGATACCCTGCTGGGGCTGCTTCCAACCGACTACGATGTCGCGACCGATGCCACGCCGCCACAGGTGATGCGGCTGTTTCCCGAGACCTATGCCGTAGGCGCACAGTTCGGCGTGGTTTTGGTTCCCGCACCAGAGGAGATGCCGCTTCCGCCGATACCATCGGAGCACCCCAACTACGTCGAGGTCGCAACCTTTCGGAACGATGGGGCCTATTCTGACGGCCGTCATCCCGATCAGGTGCGCTACTCGACCGACCCCAAGGAAGACGTGCAGCGCCGCGACTTCACCATCAACGGCCTGCTGATGGATCCCTTGGAAGACAATCGCGTACTCGATTTTGTCGGCGGCCGAGCCGACCTCACTGCCGGCATTATCCGCGCCATCGGCACTCCCGAGCATCGTTTCCAGGAAGACAAGTTGCGGATGCTGCGCGCCGTGCGTTTTGCTTCGCGATTCCAATATGTCATCGAGCCCCAGACATTTGCCGCAATCCGGAAACTGGCGCCGTTGATTCACCAGGTAAGCCGCGAGCGCGTGCGCGACGAGCTGACCAAGATGCTCACCGAGGGCCACGCCCGCGCTGCGTTTGAGTTGCTGGACTCCACCGGCCTGTTAAGGGAAGTGTTGCCCGAGATCGACCGTATGCACGGCGTTGAGCAACCACCGCAGTTTCATCCCGAAGGCGATGTCTGGATTCACACCATGCTGCTGTTGGAGAAATTGCCGCCGCGATGCTCGCGGACTTTAGCGTGGGGAACGCTCCTGCACGATGTCGGCAAGCCGTCGACGTTTCGGGTTGCGCCGGACAGAATCCGCTTTGACGGACATGTAGAAGTGGGCGTGCGCATGGCGGAGGAAATCTGTCACCGGCTGCACTTCTCCAATGAAGACACCAGGCAGATCGCGGCATTGGTAGCCAATCACATGCGCTTTGCCGATGCCGAGAAGATGAAAGAATCGACCCTGAAACGCTTCATGCGCCTGCCGAAATTCGAGGAGCATCTGGAATTGCATCGCATCGACTGCCTGAGCAGCCATGGAAATCTTGGGATGTACGATTTTGTGCGCCAGCGGCTGCAGCAGAGTTCGGCGGAGGAGATCCGGCCGGTTCCGTTGCTGACTGGAAGGGACTTAATTCAGCTGGGCTATACCCCGGGGCCGCATTTTCGCAACATGCTGTCGGCAGTCGAAGACGCGCAGCTGGAGGGCTCGTTGCACCGCAAAGAAGATGCGCTGGAGTTTGTGCGCCGGGAATTTCCCGGGGCGGGTTAGGAGCGGGCTGTGGGTCTACAATGAGAAGTAACGGGCGATGAAACATGCCGGCACAACCCTGCGCAAGATCTTCCGCGACGCAATCCGCCACGAGCCGGAGAAAGCGCCGCTGCTGGCGTGGCCGCTGGCCTGTGGAGCGAAGACGGCCGAACGCACCAGTGCGGTTGCTTTCGCACAGGGCGTGTTGACCATCCTTGTTCCCGATGAGACCTGGCGATGTCAACTGCAAGGCCTGGGCCCGCAATATCTGGCTGCATTGGAGCAGATTAGCCCGCTGCGAGTGAATCGGATTGAGTTTGTTCTGCCGGCGCGGCAGCAACGCCTGTAAACAAAGTCTCCTATGGTTTCCGATAAAGATGTTTCCTATGTCGCCGACCTGGCGCACCTTGACCTGACCAGCGAGGAGCGCGCCCGCATGTTGAGGGACCTGAACTCCATCCTTGCCTACATCGATCGTTTGAATCAGCTGGACACGGCCAATATAGAACCGATGGCGCAGGTGGCCAGCCGCTATGGCGAGCCCAAAGATAAGGCAGGGGAGTTCTCCTACGCCTTGCGAGCCGATGAGTTGTCGCCCTGTCTGCCGCGCGAAGGGGCGCTGCGCAATGCGCCTGTCTCGGACGGGACATTCTTCAAAGTACCCAAGGTGATCGAGCGATAGTCCATGGAAATCGATCTCCTCACCGTCGAGTCGGCCCGCACAGCCATTCTGGAGAAACAGATTTCCGCCAGTGCGCTTGTCGGGTCCTTCTATCAGCGGATTGAAGCGGAAGACGCGGCCATCGGCGCCTATCTGACGCTGTGCAAGGAGCGGGCCTACAAGCAGGCGGCACACATCGACGCGCTCGCCGACAAGGGAGACGACCTTCCGCCGCTGGCCGGCGTGCCTATCGCCATTAAGGATGTTTTCACGACCAGGGACGTGCCCACCACTGCAGGCTCGAAGATTTTGCAGAACTTTGTTGCGCCCTATGACGCGACGGTTGTGTCGCGGCTGGAATCCGCTGGAGCGATCATCCTTGGCAAAACCAATTGCGATGAGTTCGCGATGGGCTCGTCGAACGAAAATTCCGGATTTTATCCCGTGCGCAATCCTGTCGATCACACGCGCGTGCCAGGAGGCTCGTCGGGTGGCTCAGCGGCCGCGGTCGCCGCGGGTACGGCGGTGGCATCGCTAGGATCCGATACTGGCGGCTCGATCCGCCAGCCGGCGGCGTTCTGCGGCGTGGTTGGCCTGATGCCGACCTATGGCCGGGTTTCGCGTTACGGCTTGATCGCGTTTGCCTCGTCGCTGGATCATCCCGGACCCTTCGCCAAGACGGTTCAGGACATCGCGCTGATGCTGCAGGCGATCGCCGGGCATGATCCATTTGACTCCACGACTGCCGATATTGCGGTCCCGAATTACGGCGACTACATCGGACGGCCTGTGACAGGCCTCAAGGTGGGCGTGCCTGCGGAATACTTTGATGAGGGGCTCGATGGCGAGGTCCGTGCGGCAGTCGAGCTCGGCATTCAGGAACTGAAGAACGCCGGCGCGGAGATCGTTTCCATCTCGTTGCCGCACACACCCTATGCGATACCGACGTATTACGTCGTCGCCACCGCGGAGGCCTCGTCCAACCTGGCGCGCTACGACGGCGTTCGTTATGGATTGCGGGCGAGCGGCGGCAAGAGTCTTGCCGAGATGTATCGCCGCACGCGCGATACAGGATTTGGCGCCGAGGTGAAGCGGCGCATCATGCTGGGCACCTATGTTCTGAGCGCCGGCTACTACGACGCGTATTACCTGAAAGCACAACGCGTTCGGAGTCTGTTGTCTCGCGACTTCGACCAGGCTTTTACCAAAGTCGATGTAATCGTCACTCCGACGACGCCGACGCCAGCGTTTAAGCTGGGCGAGAAAACCGACGATCCTCTGGCCATGTACCTGGCGGATATTTTCACCGTGACCGCCGATCTGGCGGGCGTTCCCGGCATCTCAATTCCGTGCGGAAAGAGTAAAGAAGGATTGCCGATCGGCATGCAGATCCTGGGCAGGCATTTCGACGAGGCCACCCTGCTGCAGGTGGCGCACGTTGCCGAGCACGCCCTGGCGGCAAGACCGTGAGCTAATCGCCACGCATGCTGCTCCAGCTCGTGGCTGACGGCTCGAAGCCGACTACAATAGTCGCCATGGATATCTACCTCCTGCGTCATGCCAGTGCCGGCGATGCAAGACTCAATCCCGCCAAAGATGACGAACGCCCTTTGGACAAGCTGGGTATCGAGCAGTCCCACAATGTGGGACGTGCTTTGGCGGCAATGACTGTAAGTCTTGACGCGATTCTTTCCAGCCCGCTGCTGCGCGCCCAGCAAACCGCAAAAATTGTGGCTGAAGAAATCGGTCACAAGGAAAAAATCGTGACGGAGCCGGGCCTTCATCCAGGCGGCAGCTTCGAGGAGTTTCAGAACATCCTCGGCCGCTACAGCAACAAAGACGCCATCCTCGTTGTTGGTCACAATCCCAGCATGACAGAGTTTTTGAACAAGCTGCTCATCGGCGAGAGTGCGCCGGAAGCGATTGAAGTAAAGAAGGCAGCGATTGCAAAAGTGGAGAAGAATGGCAGCGAAGCGGTGCTGAAGTGGTGCCTGCCGCCGAAGGTGTTGCGTGCCATTCAGCAGGACTCGGCCAAAAGCTCACGGCCGAAGACGGTCTCGAAGTAA
>JASHXK010000452.1 GCA_030043575.1 Terriglobales bacterium | reverse complement strand
AACCGTCGTGCTGTAAGCTCGGGAACTTACGGCATGCGTCCCTATAAGGGGTATCGCTGTTCCACCTGCATACTTACGTGCACTGAATCTTAGGATGGTATCCTCGGCCCTAGTCTATTCATCTTCGGTCGCGTCGCGGACAACGGGCGGCGCAGCAAGGCTCATATCCTCGTTGCACATATGAGCGTTAAACATTGCCCTAAGCCTTTCATTGGCCGCACTCAGCGCTTCCGCACCACCAAGCTCGACCTCGAAGGGCCTACAGCAGACAGAGCATCGGCCCGCGGTCGGCGTGCCATACTCCACTTTATAGGGGATGAGGGTGCGTCTGCGAGACCTCATGTGGATATACTGCCATATCCGCGGATCTGCTGCCACATCGCACGATCTGCTTGACGAGTGGCATTATACTTTCTCTCGTATGAGCGGAGACATAGAGCTAACCCTGATCGTTATCGGGGCTGTGATATTGGTGGTGCTAAGCGCAGTCGTTGTGGCATGGATGCTGCGAAGAGGGGAAGATTGACGGACGTGTTCTAATCGCAAACGGACGGGCTCTAATCGCAAATAAGAAACCCCGGTGCCAGCGGGGCCGCATCACCCGATCTTCAGCACCAGGGGACACGTGTGTGATGCAACCTAGTGCTAATGCGCATACCGCACGCCCGTGCCCTTTCTGTCGTTAACGAAATTAGGACACCACCGGACTAGTTGACGCGTGAGATCTTCTGAGTACAATCCCCAACGTGGATGACCGGGTTGACGAGCTGATGTCTGCGCCGGCGCATCTTTCAAAGACTGGGTGCATTGGATCGTGCGTTCCGCCATATGACCGATTCGAACGACAAGTTGGATTCGTCTGAAGTTGAAAAGGCGTTGAAACGAGCGCACCGAGGGAATCGATTAAGAGCAATGAGCGCGCTGGTGTTCGGGTTGCTTTTCGGGTCCGTCGCCTGCGCGGCTATCCTTGGAAGCTTGCGCCACAGCGACTATCCGGAACTCGCTGTCGGTCTGGTGTTCGGGGTGGTTTCGGCATACCTGCTGTACTCCGTTTCTGACCACTTCAAGTCGCTTTAGGTCTTTTGGCCTCAGGGTTGCCAGTCTAAGTTCTGCTTGGTCACCGGGTGGGACTTCAGAAGCCTACTCAGGGCCGCTGTCGAACATGTCGACATCCACCCTCGCGTCCCTCGCCTTCGTCCGAGACTTTCTTGATTAGGATTTGCGCTTGCTAGGCATGAGAGCATGGTATCTGGGCATTCGCTGGATGACTGGGCGCGGGACTATCAAAGCCGAGAATCAATAAGTTACAGTAGTTCCCGCTTGTTTGAAGCCTGCGATCCTCGATTTCCGCCTCATAGCCAACATTCCTGCTTCAACCTGGTTCTTATATGCAGGTAGCGCCGCGATCCAAGATCCTGAAGTTGCGGTAATAGCATACCTGCGTGTGGTCGCGATATCGGTAAGTGCTGTGACGGAGTATCGGAGTAGTGCCTTAACCTCATCAGCTAGATATGCTCCCTTCGTCATTCGAGCAGGTCGCCGGTTCGTGGACGACAACCTGCGCTGACACACGATCGTGAAGGGAGAACAAATCATGAAGAGCGTAATTCTATCTTGTCTATTGGCTGGGGGACTATCGCTTGCCGTTGCGGGAATGGCGAGTGCGCAGGATGCGGCAACTCGTGAGCAGACTCTACCCCCCACCGCAACCCAGAACGATAATTTCAGCCGGCCGACCGGCGACGCTTCCGCCTCGGACAACAATTACGCTGCCGGCCCCGATAGTGAGACCAATGCCCCCGTGCGCACGCTATCCGGCTGTTTGCAGGAAGGCGCCGGCGCCAACGAGTACACCCTCTTCGGCGGGAACGCCAATTCCTGGGAGTTGGTCAGCAACAGCGTAGATCTCGCTGCCCATGTCGGCCAGGCGGTAACGATCGCGTATGTGCCGCAGCCAAACGGTGAAAACAACGGCGCCAGCCGGCCACTGGTAGTGACCGACCTCGTAATGGTAAGCAGCAGTTGCTCCTGGTAGTGGACGAAGAACATCATCGAACGCTAAGGACGGTGTCCTTCGCCGATTTCCGCCAACAAGAAAGCTAGACGACCTTGGCGAAGATGATAACCAGCGTGAACAGCACCAGAGACTCGATGAACGCCAAGCCGAGAATCAGTGCCAACTGAACCGCTGGACGAGCGGCAGGGTTGCGGGCCATCGCCTCACAGGCTGAGCCACCTACGCGGCCCTGTCCGAGACCGGCGAGGCCGGCCGCAATGCCAATACCCAGTCCCGAGGCAAGCGGGACCGCCCAGTCGCGGCCTCCCCCAGCAGAGGCGTTTCCGCCCTGCGCGTACGCCGGCATGGCCACCAACATGAGTGCCATCAGCCCAAAGACAATCATCATCAGTTTCCGCATTGTGTTTCTCCTTATAAATTGCTGTCAGGAGGTGGTTGACGTTCACCGAGCTGACGCCCTCACGCTGGACAGCAGTAATCAGTGTTCAGCAGTCAGCATTCAGCCCGTGGAGGATCTTGTTCCGGCTGAGTGCTGAGTGCTGACAGCTGCTTTAATGCTCATGTGCCACTGCTTCGCCGATGTAAACCGTAGCCAGCAGTACAAAGACATACGTCTGAATAATCGCAACGGCGATATGCAGCAGTATGAAAGGTACGGGGATGATGATTGGGACCAAAGTGAAGAACACCAGGATCACCATGTCGCTGGCAAACATGTTGGCGAACAAACGGATGGTAAGCGACAGGATTCGTGCCAAGTGACTGAACACTTCAATGATGAACAAGAGCGGCGCCAGCCACCACACCGGGCCCAGGAAATTCTTGATGTAACCGGGCCCATTCTCCCGAATTCCGTGCATCTGGTAGTAAAACCAGGTGACCAGTGCGCATCCTAGCGGCACCGAGGGAATTCCTGCCGGTGTCTCGAACCCCGGTATAACACCAATCAGGCAGTTGGCGATGATGTACATACCGAGCGCCGACAAAAAGCCGACGTAGCGCTCATATCCATGGCCGATGACTTCATGGCTCTGGCCGGACACGAATGAGTCGAGTAGCTCAACAAGGTGCTGCAGCGCACCCGGGTTGTCGACCGACAACCGCACCCTCACGTAGAGGAAGAAAAGCAGCAGCAGCGCGAACACCAGCAACTGCATGGCGATATAGTTGGTGATCGGCGCTTCCGGATTAGTGGGACGCACATGGGCCGCGCTCAGAATGGCGTTGGCCACGCCCGCAAAATGTTTGTTGAGTAGTGCTGTTAACCAGAGTTGCTCAGGCATGAATCCTAGCTCGTATGATCGGACCTGCTGCTATGGTTATTTTCGGCACAGCTGGACCTGGTGTACCGTCTTGCAAATGATGATTAGGAAACTCAGAATCCGCGTCGCAGCGTAACAAACACTTCGATTGCGACTTCGCAGACGACCGCGGCAATTGGGAGACAAACTCCCCCCAGAAATCCGTATAATCCCGCGCGGGAAACATTAAATATAACATATGCGCCGCCCCCAATGAGTAGGTAGCGCAACACAGAGCGAAAGATAATCGCGCCGCCACGCTCACGGCTTTGCTGCTTTGTGATTCGCTCGCCGAGGGCCTCAACGGCCCGCTCCAGCCATCGTTGATTGAGGTACGAGATGACTGCGCCGACTACGAAGCCCGCGGTCACCGGCCAGCGGAAAAACCGCAGACAAACCAGAACTCCAATGCCGCTAAGAGTCAGAAGGAACCTGCGAATTCGCGCCAAGGCGCGGTCCAGAAAAGGTTCCGCGGAGACCGATGAGGGTTCTGGCGTCGGCGTTGACACCACATCACTGTATCGCACATCAACTCTTCTGCCGCGTGATCATGCGAATCATCTCGACGAAGCCGGAGATGGATCCCAGGATGATGCCGACGAGAAACAGCCAGTGAGTATGCAGCCAGTAGTCAAACAGCTTCCCGACCAGCAAGCCGGCGATCACCCCGGCGGGAATGATGAACGCGATCTGCGAATAACGAGCCCATACAACGGCCGCGTTATCTTTACGTGGATTATCTTCGCCGGCCATGGTGAAAGCCTACCACGCCAGCCTGCCTTCATCCTGCGGATGGTTGGCGTGCTCGCAGATTGGATCCTGTCGTGTGTTTCAGAAAAGTCTCATACGGCTTCTGCCATGTGTTGCTGCGGCTCGGCGTCGCAGGGCAGCACCACGGTAAACACGGTACCGTGCGAGACGCCCACGCGAGACTGAACTTCGATTCTGCCTCCGTGTCGCTCGGCTATCTCCTTTGAGACCCACAAGCCCAGCCCGGTGCCGACATCTTTCTTGGTGGTGTAGAACGGTTCGAAGATTCGTTGCAAATCCTCGGGTGCGATGCCGTGTCCGTCGTCCTCGATCCTGACGTGAACGTCTGCGCCGCCAGATCGCTCGACGCAGAAAACGCGAACCTTCAGAGTGCCATCCATTCCCACGGCGTCAGCTGCGTTGGAAATCAGATTCGAAACCAGTTGCTTCAACTCGCCCGACCATCCGTGTGCCGGAGGGCACGGCTGCAAGTCACACTCCACGGTTATGTTCTTGGATTTGAATTTGCTGGAGAACAGCTTCAGCACCGAATCGACGAGCATCGGCACATCGAGTGCATCCGGCGACCGGGACTCGCGGTAGAAGCCGAGCGTCTGCCGGGTGATATGTGAGACCCGATCCAACTCGTGTTCGGCCAGGGTCAAGTCCCGCTCGACATCGGTGGGAAGGCCAGTCCGCGTTTTTACCAGGTACACCAGATTGCAAACTGCTTCCAGAGGGTTGTTGATTTCGTGGGCGACCGTCGCCGCCAGCCGTGCGGCAGCGGCCAGCTTCTCTGTCTTGCGCATCAACTCCTGCGACTGCCGCTGCGAGGAGGCGTCGCGAAACACCAGCACCACCCCAACCAGTTGCCCTTGGTCGTCGTGTATGGGAGCTGCACTGTCCTCAATCGGAATCAGTGAGCCGTCGGCATGTTGCAAAACCGTGTGATTCGCCAAGCCCACAATGCGGCCAAGTTCCATAACCTTCTTGACGGGATTGTCCACAGGCTGATGCGTGAGCTCGTTGAAGATGGGGAACACGTTGCTGATCGGATTGCCCTTCGCTTGCGCCAAATTTCTGCCCGTCAGCTTTTCCGCCACCGGATTCACGAAAGTTACATGGCCGCGCTCGTCGGTGGCGATGACTCCGTCGCCCAGGCTGGTCAGGGTCACACGGAACCACTCCTCGCGCTGCCGGATTTGGGCGGCGTGCCGTTCCCGCAGCTTCATCTCGCGCAGAATGAAGTAGGCGAGCAACGCCAATCCCAGGCCCGCCAGGAGGCTTGCCAGGTAGACGCAAGCCACCGTCACTCGGATGCTGTGCCGGTAAGCAGCGGTGCGGGCAGTATTCAAGGCAGACTCGTTTTGCTGCATCTCGCTCACCAGTGCCCGGATCTTCTCCATGGTGAACAATCCCCGGTTGGTCAGCACCAGCGCACGGGCGGCGTCGGGATGGCCGGATTGATCGAGTGTGATCGTCTTCGCCAACTCCGCCAGCTTCTGCCTGGCCAGCAAACCCAGTCGTACAGAGTTCGCCAGTTCATCGGGATTGTCGGCGACCAATTGCGATAGTTTCCGGACCTGCGGGTCAATCTCAGTGATGGCCAGATTGTAGGGCGCCAAGTACTGCGGCTCATGTGTGTAGAGATAGCCGCGCTGGCCGGTTTCCGCGTCCTTGATGAGCGACTCCGTCTCGGACAGCTGCAGCAACACTTGCTGGGTGCGGTCGACCCAGGCCTGATTCGCCACTTGCACGGCGATCTGACGCCGGATAATGACGCTATTGACGGCCAGCAGGAGCAGTAGAACGACAAAGCCAGATACTACGCTGAATCGTTTGTAGAAGGGCTGCACGAGGGTTTATCCCCACAGCTTAGACAACGCTGAGGTAAGAGGATTTTACCCGAAAACGGAAGTCTCTTTGCAGCTCAATGAGAGTTGAGGTAAGAAAGGAAGGACACCGCCGATGTTCGCGGCACCGGCGATGTCAAAGAGAAGTTGCGGACGCCTTAGTCCTGTGGCGAAGCCTGGTCGGCCGGATCCTTTCCATCCTTCGCCGCAGCTTCGGCACCCGGCATGATGTTCTTCAGCGGCGCTTTCAACTGCTCTTCCAACTCAGGATGGGGCAGTGGCTTGCGCGGCAGCATCTGGTCGCGCATGGCGGTGTTGTAGACGAAGGTCGCTTCCACCACGGCAGCTTGCGCCAAGTCCTCGGGCGACAGCTCCTCGTATACATCCATGTTGGAGTGGTGGGTGCGCGAGCTGTAGTCCAGCGGGTCCTGGATGAACTGGAATCCCGGAATGCCGATCTCGTCGAAGGATTCGTGGTCGGTACCGCCGGTGTTGCGCAGCGTCAGCGTGGTGACGCCGAGATCCTTCAGCGGCGCAATCCACTGCGCGAAGATCGGCGCCATGGCTGCGTTCTCCTGCAGGTAGACGCCGCGAATCTTGCCGCTGCCGTTGTCGACGTTGAAATAGCCGGAGATTTTTGAATACTCGGGCTGCTTGAGCTGGATTGGCCCACCCGGCTTGCGCACCCATTCCGGCAGCTTCATCTCATCAGGAGCGGTAGAGAGCGGCACATAACCGAAGTGCTGCTTCACGTAACCGTGGGATCCGTACTCACCTTGCTCTTCGCCGGTCCACAGGGCAGCGCGGATGGTGCGGCGCGGCTTCACGCCCAGCGTCGTCAGGATGCGCATGACTTCCAGCGTCACAACCGTGCCGGCGCCGTTATCGGTGGCCCCTGTCGCCGAAGCCCACGAATCCAGATGCGAGCCGACCATCACGACTTCGTCCTTCAGCTTGGGATCGGAGCCGGGAATTTCGGCAATGGTGTCGAAGCCGTGCTCATGATCGCCGGTGAACTTGGTGTCGACGTTCATCTCGACGGTGACCGGCACATTGGCTTTCAGCAGCCGGTAGACACGCCCGTAGTTCTCAATGGCCATCACGACCACGGGAAGGGGATTGGCGCTTTCGCGCTTGTAGGCCTCCCAACTGAAGGCCGAGTTGCTGTCGTCGAAGATGGTGCCGCCGGAGCCGCCGCCATCGCGGCCGTCACGGCTGGGCACAATGACCGCCAGCGCGTGCTCATCGGCCAGAAACTTGCCCACCTTCTGGCGGAGTGCCAGGCGCTTCATGTACTGCTGGAGGAAGTCGCCGCGATCGCGTGGCTTCAGCGGCCACTCGGTGAGCTTGTCGAGTTCCTTGTCGTCGTAGCGCGTCCAGAGCGGCTTCTCGACCGGAGGCACATCGCGCATGGGGCCGTAGAGAACGATCTTCCCGGCCAGCTTGCCTTTGAACTTGTCGAGATCTTTCTCGTCCTTGATGTCCATCCACACGGCCTGACCCGTCACTGCACCATTCGTCGCCGGCGACCACGGCACAGCCTGCGCGATGAACACTGCGGGGTCAGGCGAGGCCATGCGCACCCAGGTATTGAGCTGCTGCCAGCCCATGCCGAACTCGCCCCAATCTTCCAGATGCGCGTTGGCACAGCCCATCGCGGTAAATTGATCGCGCGTCCATTCGTTGGCGTGCTTCAGGTTTTGCGAACCAGTGAGACGTGGTCCGATATCATCGAACAGCGCCGACGCATATTCCATCGCATGCGAGTGATTCAGTCCTTCGATGCGGATGCGCTGGTACATGTTGAGATCAAGCGTCTCACGCTCAGGCTGCGGCTGGTCGTAAGAAGGTTCGCTCGTTGCAGCAGTTTTCGATTTGTCAGCGGCCGAGGCAGCCAGTGCGCAGCCGAGTAAGACAACAAGAGAAATGCAGAGGCGTCGATGTGCCATCAGATGTTCGTCTCCAGCGAAGAAGTCAAGCCCGCAAGAGTATCAGAAATCGGCAGGGCTAGAGTGCAGGTTTTGGGATGTGCTGCACGCCGGCTCCGGCCGACTGTCCGGCAACGAACCAAGCCGTCCGGCGGCGAACAAATCGGTGGCGCGACGTCGCATCCCATAGCACGGCAAGGTCTAGAAAGCGCTAGAGTTAGGGGCTTGCCCGGCCGGGACCTTGGTTTGCAAGAGTGACCCTGATGCGTACCTTAGTCAATGATCTCCGGTATGCCGCTCGCCAGATCGTAAAGTCGCCTGGCTTTGCCATCATCGCCATCCTCACTCTGGGGTTGGGAATCGGAGCTAATACCACCATCTTCTCGGTGGTAAACGGCGTATTGCTCAATCCCTTGCCCTACCCGAATCCTCATCAACTGGTGATCCTGTTTCACAACAAGCAGAACTTCGAGAAGGGATCGATCTCCTACCCCAACTTTCTTGACTGGCAACGCGACAGCACGAGCTTCCAGGCGATGGCAGCATATCGCAGTTCGGACTTCACGCTGACCGGATCAGGCGAGGCCGAGAACCTTACCGGCCAAATGGTATCGGCGGGATTTTTCGAGATTCTGGACGTGAACCCCATCATGGGCCGCACCTTTGCACGCGATGAGGACCGGCTGGGCGCCAATCCGACGGTGATGATCTCGGAGGGGCTGTGGAAGCGCAAGTTCGGCTCGAACCCCCACATTGTGGGACAAAGCATCATCCTCGACGGAGTGAGCCGCACGATCATTGGCGTCATTCCTGCCAGCTTCCATTTTCGCGTCTGGAACTTCGGGCCCGCGGAGGCTTACACGCCGGTGGGCGAGTTTCGTGAGAAGGCGTTTCGCGATCGTGCCTCGGCCTGGGGGATGGATGCCATTGCGCGGCTGAAGCCCGGAGTGACGCTGTCGGATGCTGCGCAGGACATGGCACGCGTGAATCGCGGCCTGGAAGCCACCTATCCTGATGTCGACGCCAACATCAAGACCAATATCGTTCCCTTGAAGGAGCAAATTGTTGGCGACGTGCGACCGGTGCTGCTGGTGCTGATGGGTGCGGTGATCTTTGTACTCCTGATTGCATGCGTGAACGTAGCCAATCTGCAACTGGCGCGCGCCACAGTCCGCGAGCGCGAATTCGCAGTGCGCGTGGCGCTGGGCGCAAAGCAATGGCGGCTGATTCGCCAGGTGCTGACCGAAAGCCTGGCCCTGGCGCTGGCCGGCGGCGCGCTTGGCGTGTTGCTGGCCAACCTGGGCATCAAGGCCGCGCTGGCGCTGACGGCGGCCAATAATCACGGACTGACTCCCATGCCGCGGGCGGAAAGCGTCACCCTCGACGCCCGTGTGCTGCTGTTCACCTTGCTCATCTCCGTTCTGGCTGGAGTTGTTTTCGGACTGGCGCCGGCCTTAAAGACTTCCCGCACCAATGTCAATGCCACGCTCAACCAGAGCGGACGCTCGCTGGTGGGCTCGCATCATCGCGCACAGGCAGTCTTCGTCATCATGGAGATGGCGATGGCGCTGGTGCTGCTGGTCGGCGCGGGACTCATGATCCGCACGCTGATGCGGCTGTGGAATGTCGATCCCGGTTTCAATCCGCACAATGTGCTTACATTCTCGGTGAGTCCCTCGGCGTCGCTAACCGCGGAGAATCCGGCTGCGGTTCGCGCTCGATACCGGCAGATGGGGACGGCGATGCGTTCCGTTCCGGGGGTGGAGACCGCGTCCTTCAACTGGGGTGCTCACCCGATGCGCGGAGACGATGAAACCGAATTTTGGGTGGATGGCATGACTCGGCCGGAGCACCGGGCCGAACTGCCAATGACCCTCGAATATGTGGTCGAGCCGCAGTACCTCAGCCTGATGCAGACGCCGCTGTTGCGCGGTCGCTTCCTGACCGATGCCGACAACGAGAATGCGCCGCGTGTGGTGGTTATCGACGAGGACTTCGCCAATCGCTATTTTCCGGGGCAGGATCCTATCGGCAAACACGTGCATTTCGTCGGAAACCAATCGGGCGGGACGCACACCGATGAGATTGTGGGTGTGGTCGGTCATGTCAAGCAGTTCGGGCCGGTGGAGGGTAACCGTGCCCGGGGTAGCAGCCTGCGTGCGCAGGTGTACCAATCATTCTGGCAGATGTCCGACAGCCTTATGCCACGCGTCGCCGAGGGCAGCGACGTTTTTGTTCGCATACGCGATGGCGTTACGGCGGAATCCGTATTTCCCACCATTCGGCACGTATTGATTCAGCTTGACGGCCAGATGGTGGTGGACGACATGGAGCCGATGGTGGTCACGGTCGCCGACTCCATTGCCCAGCAGCGCTTTGCCATGCTGTTGTTCGCGATTTTCGCAGCGGTTGCGCTGCTGCTGGCGGCCATCGGCATCTACGGGGTGCTGTCTTACATTGTGGGACAGCGCACGCGCGAGGTCGGCATCCGGATGGCGCTGGGCGCGCAGAAGGGTGACGTGGTGCGGGCGGTTTTGCGCGATGGAGCCGGAATGACGCTGCCGGGCGTGGGCATTGGCCTGGCCGTCGCGTTGGGGCTCACCCGGCTGATGTCGGCCATGCTGTTTGGCGTTCAGCCGACCGATGTCATCACGTTCGCTTGCGTCGCGGTCTTGTTGTGTGTCGTCGCATTGCTGGCGTGTTATGTGCCGGCACGGCGCGCGGCAAGGCTCGATCCCATGCAAGCGCTGCGAGCGGAGTAGGCCCTCGGCTAGCCTTTTTGCCGGCGGCGCTTGAAGTGTGCTGTCTGCGGACGCTTGCGCCGCTTCAGCGACATCCAGCGCCCGAGGGTTTCGGACGATGGCAGGAATGCGGCTAGAAGCACGAATCCGCCAACGACCACCACGACCTCCGAAGAACTGATGGCATTCGTGCTGCCGGGATTCTGGCTGGGAATCGCTTCATTGTGGCCTTTCCGCCAGCCATAGAAAAGCAGCGCAGCTCCCAGCACGAAGACCGTGATTCGAAGTGAGAGCTTCACCGGCGATCAACTCCGCGCTCCGGGCGACTCCGTGGCGAGTTGCTGTTCAGAGGCATGGCGCGGGCTTCCACCCTGCACGAAGGCTTCCGTTTCCTTCAGGATCTGTGAAACAAGACCCGGTGTGGCGGCTTCGCAGTAAATACGCAGCAGCGGTTCAGTACCGGAGGCCCGCACCAGCACCCAAGCTTCAGCGCCGTTACCATTGGTTGGAGCGTCCAGGAAAAACTTCACCCCGTCCAGGGTCTCGATCTTCTGCACGCGGAAGCTGCCCATCTGCGCGGGCTTCGCCTGCGCCCGTCGCATGGCCTCATCTTTGACGTCATTGCTTAGGTGAAGGTCGATGCGACCGTAGTGATGCTCGCCATATTCCTTCTGCAGATCAGCTACCAGTTGTCCCAACGGCTTGCCTTCCTCAGCCATGATGTTGGCGAGCAGTAGCGAGTTCAGAATGCCATCGCGTTCGGGCAAGTGGCGGCGAATGCCGATGCCACCCGACTCCTCACCACCGATGAGAATGTCGCGTTCCAGCATCAGATCGCAGATGTATTTGAAGCCGATGCCGCACTCGTGCAGCTTGCGCCCATACTTGGCCGCAATGCGATCGAGCATGCGCGTCGTATTGAAGGCCCGGACGATTTCGCCCGGCCACTGCTTGCGGCGCATCAGCCATTGCAGAATGACCGAAAAGCATTTGTGCGAATCGACAAAGCTGCCGTCCTCCGCGACGGCACCAAGGCGATCGGCATCGCCGTCGGTAGCCATACCAGCCTGGCAGTGAGCGCGCACGACAGCCTCCTGCAACGCGGCAGTGTGCGGCGGTATCGGTTCCGGATTGATGCCGGGAAACAGCGGATTCAGCTCGCCGCGAATTTCGAAATGATTGATGCCCCTTTCGGTGAAGATGCCTTTCAGCACGCCGCGGCCGGCGCCGTACATAACGTCGATGGCAAACTTGAATCCGGCATCTCTGATCAACTTCAGGTCGACGAAGTTCTTGATCGCCGCGATGTAAGGCGTCTTGAAGTCGGTGAGGGTTACGCTGCCGCCCTTGCGCTCCACGCGCGGCGAATCCAACTCGCCTTCAATTGCGCGCATGATCGCAGGCGTACCCGATCCGCCATAGCTGGCTTTGTACTTCACGCCATTCCAGTTGTAGGGATTGTGGCTGGAGGTGATCATGACGCCGCCGGCCGTCTTCAGATTCTTCACGGCGTACGAAAGGGCGGGAGTCGGTGTGTAGTCATTCGACAGCCGCACCGCAATGGCGGCACCAGCGAGGACGTCGGAGATGATCTCGGCCGCACGCTGGGAGGCGAAGCGCGTGTCGTAACCAACGACCAGGCCTTTGCTTGCGTCTTCGTGCTGGTGAACATAGTGTGCCATCGCATTGCCGACGCGGCGCACGTTGTCGAAGGTAAAGTCGTCGGCGATGATGCCGCGCCAACCGTCGGTGCCGAATTTGATTTGTGTGGTCAGATTGTTCTCCAGGTGGGGTCAGCGGTAGATGTCGCGCCGGTGCCCAATCTCGATTACGAGGACGATCAGCCTGTCATCCTCGATTTTCGCGATGATGCGATAGTCGCCGACGCGGTACCGCCAAAACTCTTCCAACGTTTCGCCATGCAGCCTGCGGCCGATATCGCGGGGATTCTTGAGCGGCGCGACTCGCTGTTGCAAGAACCTTCGAATGCGTTGGGCAATTGCCTTGTCCAGCTTGGCCAATTGGCGAATCGCCGTTTCGGTCAGTTCAATCGTCCAGACCAAGACGCCTCGCAACCTCATCTAGCGTATAGGTGCGCTCCCTGCCGGCGCGAACACGATGCAAGATGCGCTCGGCTTCATAGGCGTCTTCCATGTCTTCGATGTGCCGCAGAATCGCCTCCCGGGCGTAGTACGTTTTCGTGCGGCCACTCCGTCGCGCGAGTTTCTCCAGACGTTTTTCCACCGATTGCGGGAGTCTTATGGCAAGCATTTCAGCCTCGCTATACAAATATAGCATCGATCCGCGCTTGTACCGGACTACACCAGCTTCTTCATCTTTTGCTCGTCCAGATACTTCACCACCTTGCCCACGTCCTGCGAATTCTCGCGCGTGGTGATGAGCAGCGCGTCATCGGTTTCAACTACGACAAGGTCGTTGACGCCGACCACGGCAACGAACTTGCCGTTCGAATGGATGAAGTTCCCGTGCGCATTCAGGGTAAAACTCTGCTCGGCCTGAATGACGTTAGCGCCGTCATTTGTTGGGTTGCGATGCTCATAGAGCGCCGTCCACGAGCCAAGGTCGTTCCAGCCAAAGCTCGCCGGGATGCAGTAGATTCCCGACTTGCCTTCTCCCTTTGCCGAGCGTGGTTCCAGCACAGCGTAGTCCACGCTGATGTTCTCGCACTGCGGATACAGCTTGGCGAACGTCTTCTCGAACTTGCGGCTGCCATAGCTTGCGGCAATCTCTTCAAGCAAAGGCGCGGTTTTCGGCAGGTGCTCGCGCAAGGCACCGGCGAGTGTACGCGCTCCCCATACAAACATGCCGCTGTTCCAGAAGAAGTTGCCTGCCTTCACGAATCGCTCCGCTACGTCGGCGGAGGGCTTTTCGGTAAAACGGCGGACGTGACGTACGCCTTTTGCTGATTCGCCTCCGACTTCTATATAGCCGTAACCCGTTTCCGCACGCGTGGGCTTGATGCCGATCACAACAATGTTGGGACCGCTCGCGGCGATTTCGGCGGCGCGCTTAATGTCATCGCGAAAGCGCTTCTCATTGGCGATCACATGGTCGGACGGAAACATGCCGATTGCCGCGTCAGGGTCGCGCCGCGCCAGCAGAAATGCCGCCAGGCCGATAGCGGGAGCAGTGTTTCTACCCAAGGGTTCGGCGAGGATCTTCTTCTTGTCGAGTTTCTTCAGCTGACGGACGATCGGCTCGCGCAAGTCGTCGTTGGTGATGACCCAGAACTGCTTTGCCCTCGCGAGCGGCAGCAAGCGCTCGACCGTTTCCTGAATCATGCTCTTCTTGCTGTTGAGCGGGAGAAGTTGCTTGGCCATGCGCTTGCGGCTCAGCGGCCAGAAGCGTGTGCCGCGTCCGCCGGCAAGGATTACAGGGTAGAAGTTGAAGTTTGCCAATACGAGTCCTTTTGGTTCACCGCAGAGACACCGAGGCACAGAGAATCAGAACTTTTAATTTTACTGGAGAACGAGGGTGCGGAAAACAGTGGCGCTGAAATCGGTGTTGATCAGGACCCGTTCGCCAAGGGAGGCCATTGGCTGACAGG
>JASHXK010000451.1 GCA_030043575.1 Terriglobales bacterium | reverse complement strand
TGCTGCTGAATGGTGAAACGATAAAAGGAGTTCAGCGTTGGATTCAGGCTGTTGAAGATGCTGTTGCTGGCCGTTCGGTTGTTGTCGACCTCGAGGCTGACACTGGTACCGGTGGGGAAGGCCTGGCTGTAATTCAGATTCACCAGGCCGACGTTGGTTTGCAGCGACGGCACGCCGTAAAGCGTAAGGTTGGACAGCGGCAGGGTCTGGTGCTCCAGGCTGGTGGTGCCGCTCAGGATTGGATCGTAGGACGACACATTGGTACCGATACCAAGCGTGGATTGCACCAGTCCGGATGCTCCGGCGCCTGCGCCACCTGCGCCGCCGGTCGTGCCGCCGGCTCCGGCGCCGGGAGCGCCCGCTCCATAGCCGCCTACGCCGCCGCCGACCGTGCCCTGCACAATACCGGTATTGACGCCGCGAAAGAAGCCGCCGGCCTTGGTGCGCTGAATGTCAGTGTCGGCGATGGGCAGGTTGTAGCGCGCGATCGCCAGATCGAGATTGTTCTCCAGCGCCAGATCGATCGCGTCCTGGAGCGAAATATAGAGCTTGCCGTCGCGAATGAGCTGTTCCAGCCGCGGCGAATTCGACAGATCGGGCTTGGGTACCAGGCTGGGCAGGTAGGCGCGAACCGGATCATTGGAATGCGGGATCGCCAACTTCGCTGGCGTACGAATCCCCAAGGCACCAAGCCCTGGCGGGGGCATGGCCGCAGGCGGTTGCTGCGGCGTAGGAGCGTTGGGCGTTTCCTGCTGCGCAGGAGTGCTGGAAGACTGTTGCTGCACGGGAGGATTCGGCGTCTCCTGCTGCGCTTGCGCCGAGAGCAGCGAAGCACACAGTGCGAAGGCGAGAATCGCGGAAGGCGAGTGACGGGCCGTCATGAACCGACCGCCTCCCCACTGGGTGCAAATGCAGGATTGCCGGTGTCGCTGACAATCCAGCCGTCTTTCATCTGAATAACGCGCGAGCCGTAAGAGGCATTGACCTCCGAGTGCGTGACCTGCACGATGGTCGTGCCTTCCTGATTCAGCTTGGTGAACAGTTCCATGATTTCTTTGGCCTGGCTGGAGTGCAGATTGCCAGTGGGCTCGTCGGCCAGGAGCAGCGCGGGACGGTGAATCACCGCGCGAGCGACGCCGACCAGTTGCTGCTGTCCGCCGGAGAGCTGGTTGGGATAGAGATCTTTCTTGGCGACGATCTGAAAATGATCGAGCGTTTCGGCGACCATGCCCTGGCGCTGACCGCGCGGGATGTCTTTGTAGGAGAGCGGCAGATCGATGTTTTCCTGCACGGTCAGGTCGTCGAGCAGGTGATAGCTCTGAAAGACCATGCCGATCTTGCGCTTGGCCAACTCGGCGCGGTCCTTGCGCTTCATCAGGTGCACGGGCTGCTCGCCAAACCAATATTCGCCGGCCCATTGATCGTCGAGCAGGGCGAGGACGTTCAGCAGCGAGGATTTGCCCGCGCCCGACGGTCCCATGACGGTGACGAATTCACCTTCATTGATGGTGAGGTCGATGCGGCGCAGCACCCAGGTCTGCCCCGCTCCGGTTTTGTAACTGCGTTCGACGTTCTTGAGAGTAATCATGGTTCGTAAGTTCTGGCCAGGGGCTCTTAGCCTTAGCTTCCAGCAACCGGCGCGACCGCGACTTTTGTCTGTCGCCGACGACATCGTTCGTCCTGGGCTTGCTAAGAGCTCAAAGCTAATGGCTCAAAGCTAATAGCAAGAGCCGCTTCTCTCATTCCCACCTCAGCGCCTTCACGGGATCGATGCGCGAGGCGCGACGCGCCGGAATGTAGCTGGCGAACAGTCCACTCGCCAACAACAGTACCGATACTGCCAAAATCGTAGAGGCATCGTAGGGCACAACTCCGTACAAGAAACTGCGCAGCACGCTGCTGACAGAGATCGCCGCCACCACGCCGATGCCGACTCCCATCCCCAGAAGAATGACCGCCTGGCGCAATACCAAGCTGATGACATTGCCCCGCGTTGCACCCAATGCCATGCGAACTCCCAGATCGCGCGTGCGCTGGCTGACGTTGTAGGCCAGCAGTCCGTAGATTCCGGCGATCGAGATCAGCAGCGCCGAGCCCGCAAAGATCCACAGCAGGCGCACGGCCAGCGTTTGGCTGCCCAGCGAAGTGTCGACCAGATCCTGCATAGTGCGCACGTCCATTACGGCAAGATCGGGATCGAGGTCGCGCAACGTACGGCGCAGGCCGGGAATCACCGCCGACGGCGCAATGTGCGTGCGCACCGCAACGTTGGTGAACGCGGCCAGGATGGGCTGCATTTCGTCGCCGGGTAAGAGTTGCGAATAGGGGAGATTGACTTCAGGGGACGCATCCTGCGACATCGACGTCTGGTGCGTGTTCTCAACGACACCGACGATGGTCACAACCTGATGCGGACCGCTGTCGGCGATCTTGAGCTGCTGTCCCAGCGGATTCTGGCCGGGAAAATATTTGTGAACGAGCGCCTGATTCACGACGGCCACGGCGGCACTCGCCGGCCCATCGTCATCGGTGAGCAGCCTGCCTTGCAATAAGCGGATGCCCAGGGTGCGATACAGTTCCGGGCTGACCAGGCGTACATCGGCCAGCGGCTTGTTGGACGGATCCTTGGCCCGCCCAATAATCTCAAAGGAGCCGCGCATCTGGAAGTTCGGCATTAATGGCAACACAGTGGTTATGGCGGCGGAGTCGACGCCGGGAAGATGCGACAGGCGATCGAGCAGCGGCCGGTAGAACACCAGTCCGATGTCTTTGCCGGCATATTTGCCGCCGGATCCCATGATGCCCCCGCTACCCTGCGGCAGGAAGATTGACGTGGTGACGACATTTTGCGGAACGAACCCCAGCGGCAGACTGCGCAAGGCCAGCAGGCTGCGCAGCAGCAGGCCCGCCGAGATCAGCAGGAGTAAAGAAAGCGCGATCTCGCCGACGACCAGCGCGTCGCGAAAATATTTCTGACGGCGGCTGGCGCCCGCGCTGGGCGTGCCTTCGCGCAGCGCTTCCTGCGCCGGAGCGCACGCGGCCTGCATCGCAGGAACCAATCCGAAGAGCACGGCCGACACGATGGAGAAGCCGACCAGCGCGGTAGCGACGCGGGCATCGATGTGGATGTGGCTGGAAAGCGGGACGTACAAATCGAGATAGAA
>JASHXK010000450.1 GCA_030043575.1 Terriglobales bacterium | reverse complement strand
TCGGGCTTCGCCGGAAAACCGGTCGATACCGCGGCGCTGGATCAGGACATTCAGGACCTGATGGGACAGGGCTCGTTCGCCGTCGTCAACTATTCCATGGTCGACAACCAGAGCGGCGAGCCGGGTCTGCAGATTCAGCCGGTGAACAAGCCGTACTCGCCGCCCATTATCCGGCCATTGATCGCGATCGACGGCGCCAGTTACGACAACGTCTTCTTCAGTATTGGCGCGCGCGTCACCTATCTCAACTTTGGAGGCTATCGCCGGGAGCTGCGCCTCGATGGGATCTTCGGCTCGCAATACGGTGCCAGCGCCGAGTATTACCGTCCCTTCAATGACTACACCAACTGGTTTGTGGCCCCGCGGGCGGGATACAACAACGCCCAGTATCCGATATTCAACGGTAATGATTTCCTCGCCCTTTACCGCAACCGTATCGCCACAGGTGGTCTCGACTTGGGTTACGCTTTCGGAAAGACAGGCGAGTTCCGCTTCGGCTACGAAGGCGGCTACGAGAGTCTGAAGCCGCAAATCGGCAATGACAAGCAGCTGCCGACGGTGGCGGGAACCACCGGTGATTTCAAGATCCAATACATCCTGGACACTCTCGACCACCCGGTCGTCCCACGCAAGGGCGAGAGCATCCGGTTCTACACCAGATATTTCAATGAGAATCCCGCAGCACCGCATGGATTTCCCTTGTCACAGCTCATCGTGCAAAACTTCTTCAAACTCAACGATCCCTCCAGTGTCTTCTTGAACGCTGAGGGTGGAACCAGCTACGGCTTCAACGCCGGTATTCCACCGTTCCAGCTTGGAGGCGTGACCCGCTTCGTCGCCTTCGGCACCAATGAGCTTCTGGCCGACCAGTACTTCCTGTTCCAGACCGGATACATCAGGACACTGAAGCAACTGCCACCACTGCTGGGCAGCACCATCGATTTTCTTGGCATGTTCGAGATCGGCAAGACCTATCAGCTGCCGGTGCCCTCGGCGCCGAAGCCTCCGGATCTCCCCGGCGATGTCGCCGGCGCGCTGATTGTGAATACCATCTTCGGACCGGTGGAAGTTGGCGGTGCGGTCGGCGACTACGGTCACGCCAAGTTCTTCTTTCAGATAGGGAGGATCTTCTAGGGGCAATCAGCAGTCAGCAATCAGCCAGTCAGGAGTTTCGCAGGCGTGCTGACTGATGCATGGCGAGAAAAACCGCAGACCCTTCGACTTCGTTCGGTCGCGGTGCGCCCTCACTCCGCTCAGGATGACACCATCATAGATACGGATCGCTGAGTGCTGACTGCCGATTAACACCTTTGCAAACCTCGGCTCTTAGGGCGACAATGCTGCTACAGCTCGATTCAGTTCCCGCCTGTACCGATAAAGGGGCGCCATGCTTCGTCTGATTCGTGAGTTACTCCGTCCGTACCGTGGCAAGCTCCTGATTGTCCTCGCGGCCATGCTGGTGGAAACCGCCATGAGCCTGGCCAGTCCCTGGCCGCTGAAAATCATCATCGACAACGTCGTCGGCAGCCACAAGCTACCTCATCTGCTGGACGAGATCGTCCGGCCTATGTTGGACAAAGGCAATAAGTTACAAGTTGCCGGGCTGGCAGCCGTGGGCTTCGTCCTGATCGCCCTGTTCGGCGCCCTCGCCAGCTATATCGACAATTACTACACCGAAAGCGTCGGCCAGTGGGTCGCGCACGACCTGCGCATGCGCACCTATCAGCACCTGCAGCGCCTCTCACTGGGCTACTACAACACGCATCAGACCGGCACCCTCCTCAGCACTATCACTACCGACATTGAGACCATCCAGGGCTTCGCCTCGTCCTCCACCCTCGACATCCTCATCGACATGCTGACCATTGTGTCGATGCTGGGCCTGATGTTCTGGCTGAATTGGGACTTCACTTTGATCGCGCTGGCCGTGACCCCGTTCCTGCTGTTCTTCATCGCCCGCTTCAAGAAAGCGGTGAAGAAAGCGACCCATTCTGTCCGCAAGGAGCAATCGGAGATCGTTGCCGTCGTCCAGCAGGGCCTGGAGTCGATGCAGGTGATCAAGGCCTTCGGCCGGCAGGACATGGAAGAAGAAGAGCTCGCCGAGGTCAGCCAGGCGACGGTCAGCGCCGCGCTCCGGGCGCGCAAGGTTAAATCGCTGCTCTCGCCCATTGTGACCATCGCGACCGCCTTCATCACCGCCATCGTCCTGTGGCGCGGGGCCGCACTCATCCTGCGCGACGTCATGACCATTGGCGCTCTCACCGTCTATCTCTCGTATCTCTCAAAGTTCTTCAAGCCAGTGAAGGATCTGGCAACCACCACGAACGCCATCGCCCAAGCCGCGGTTGGCGTCGAGCGCGTGCAGGCCATCCTCGAAACCGACACCATTCTTCCCGAGCGCCCTGACGCCTTCGAGCCACGCTTCCTCAAGGGCAACATCGCCTTCGAGCACGTTGGCTTCGGCTATAGCGCCGATGACCTGGTACTTAAGGACGTCAGCTTTACCATTGATTCCGGGCAGCTGGTCGGCATCGTCGGTCCCACCGGCAGCGGCAAATCGACGGTCGTGAGCCTGATCCCGCGCTTCTACGATCCGCAAAAGGGCTGCGTGAAGATCGATGGGCGCGACGTTCGCGACTACAAAGCCAATCCCCTGCGCGAGCAGATCGGTTACGTCTTGCAGGACACGGTGCTGTTCCGGGGAACGATTCTGGAGAACATCGCCTTCGGCCGTCCCAACGCGACGCGCGAGGAGATTGTCGACGCCGCCCGGCTTGCCAACGCCGACGAATTTATCCAGCGCATGCCCAAAGGCTATGACACCATGGTTGGCGAGCGCGGCTCGACCCTCTCGGGCGGCCAGCGGCAACGCATCGGTATTGCCCGCGTCATGGTGCGCAACAGTCCCATCCTGCTGCTCGACGAGCCTACCGCCGCGCTGGACAGCGAGTCGGAGAAGCTGGTAATCGAAGCGCTGGAGCGGCTGATGAAGGGGCGCACCGTGATCACCATTGCGCACCGCTTGAGCACCATTCGCGATGCCGATAAGATCATCGTTATCAGCGGTGGCGTGGTCGCCGAGAGCGGCAATCATGACCAGCTCATGGCGCTCAACGGCATCTACGCCGAGCTGCATCGCACCCAGTTTGACTCGGCCGCCGCTAAAGCATGATGATGCAGGTTCGGCTGTCAGCTAGATCCGGTTGAGCGACGGTCACTAGCTAAAACATTAAGCTGGCGCTTGAACATCGGTGACCGCTGGCCTTCACAGTAGGCAGTCTTGAGAGCTGCGTTAGCCGACAGCTGACAGCCGATAGCCGACGGCCAACAGCCAATTGAGGCCTTATGTCCCGTTACCTCGTCGTTCTGCCTGACGATTCGTCGCAGCCCATCCTCGATGCGATCAATCACGCAAAGAAATCGCTGCGCATCAAGATGTTTCTGTTTTCCGACCCCCAGCTTCTGCACGCGGTGATCTCAGCTCATCGCCGCGGCGTGAAGGTACGAATCATGTTGAATCCCGCACGTCGCAGCGGCGAGAAGGAGAACAGCGACGCCCGCAAGCTGCTTTCAGAAGCTGCTGTCGATGTCATCGACAGCAATCCGCGATTCGATGTGACCCACGAGAAATCGATGGTGGTGGACGACGAAACCGCCTTCATTCAATCGCTCAACTGGGAGACGAAGAACCTTACCGAAACCCGCGATTACGCCGTGGTCACCACGCACCCGCATGAGGTCAACGAAGTCATCGAGTGCTTCGACGCCGATTGGGAGCGGCAGAAGTTCGAGCCGGGCGACGAGTCCCATCTGATCTGGTGCATCGGCAATGGCCGTCAACGGATCGGGCAGTTTATCGACGAGGCCAAGCATACCCTCTGGGTGCAGAACGAGCGCTATCAGGATCCCGTCATCATTGAACGCCTGGTGCGCGCCAACGAGCGCGGCGTGAAAGTACACGTGCTGGCGCGGCCGCCACACAAGCTAAAGAAGCAGAAGCTGGTGGAAGCGGTTGGTGGCTTGCGCATCATGGACGACGTTGGCATCAAGGTGCACAAGCTCAAGGGCCTGAAGCTGCATGGTAAGCTGCTCTTCGCCGATGATCTGCGCGCCATCGTCGGCTCTATCAATCTTTCCCCCGGCAGCTTCGATAGCCGACGCGAACTGGCCGTTGAAGTTCGCGATCAGGAGGTTATGGAGCGATTGCATACCATCGTCCATCACGACTGGCATAACTCGCGCCCGCTGGACCTCACCGACGAAGGCTTGATGTCCGAGTTGGAGGACAGTGACAAGAATGTCGCCGAAGATTTGGCGCTCGATGGCAACGCCGATTAGCCTCTTTACTCCCTGTCTGGCAGGCCTCAGCGACGATAATATTCAGCGACAAATGGCGCCAGCCTGCCGTGCTAGAGTATGTGCACCCTGGCAGCCAATCCAGCGCGTCAACAAGAAAGATGGCCACAACGCCCAGAAATCCTCAGTCTAGGCCTGCCAATCCGAAGGGTCTTTCTGCAGTGGCCAATTCGGAAGCGGCCGGCCCGGCTGCAGGAACACAACTCCGGCGCTCGTTTCGCGTGCGGGATGGCGTAGCGCTGATCATCTCTAATGTCATCGGAGTCGGCATCTTCACCACTCCCGCGATCATCGCGAAACTCGTACCTGAGCCGCGAGCGATCCTGGGGCTCTGGATCGCTGGCGGTGCACTGGCGTTGGCTGGCGCCATGTCTTACGCGCAGCTGGGCCGCATGTGGCCCTGGGCGGGCGGCGAATACATTTATCTCTCGAAAGCTTACGGCCCGACGGCCGGCTTCCTGTCAGGCTGGACTTCGCTGATTGCCGGATTCTCCGGTGCTGTCGCCGCCAGCGCAGTCGGTCTGGTGTTGTATCTCGGACACTACTTTCCAACCCTGGGCTCGGACCACCCTTTGCTCTCTCTCAACTTCTATTTCGGCGCGTTGGCATTTTCGCCTCGATCCCTTACCGCCGCTTTCTTCATTATTCTTTTCGCGCTGCTGCACGCTTGTAACTTAGGAGCAGGCAAACTCACGCAGAACGCCCTGGCTTTCTTCATTCTGGCGGTCATCGTTGTCTTTGGCATTCTGGGATTCGCGTTGGGATCGGGTTCTTGGTCGCACCTTCATTCCGCCGGCATTTCCTTCCATCCGTCAAACTGGCTGCTGGCGCTGATTCTCATCATGTTCTCTTACAGCGGGTGGAATGCCGCGTCGTACATCTCGGAGGAGCTGCACGACACCCGCCGATCCATTGGCCGCGCATTGCTGACCGGCACCTGCATCGTCGTTGCGCTTTATGTCTTCATCAATACGCTCTACATCTACGCTGTGCCGCCGGGCAATATGCAGAGCAGCGTGAATGTTGGTGAAGTTTCAGCCAGTGCGCTGTTTGGTCAGGGACGAAGTTTCATCGCTCCCATGCTTTCTGCATTCACAATTGTGGCGCTGCTGGGCTCGATCAGTGCCATGACGATCGCCGGGCCGCGCGTCTACTTTGCGATGTCGCGCGACGGCGCATTTATCCCCAGCTTCGCACGCATCAGCCGGCGATTTGGCACGCCGGCTTTAGCGATTGCCCTGCAGGCTCTGTGGAGCGTGCTGCTGGTGCTGGCGGGCACATTTGAACAGATCCTCAACTACACCGGCTTTATGATTCTGCTCTCGTCCGGCGCAGCGGTTGCCGGACTGTTCGTGGCGCGCCGGCAGGAGCTACGCACCAATCCCCGGACCTGGCTGCAGATGCTGGCTCCGGCGGCGTTCGTTCTGCCGTGCGCGGCGATCGTCACCAACACCATCTGGGGCGCGCCGAAGACCGCGCTGATCGGCACTTCGTTGATCGTCGCCGGCCTGCCGGTCTTTTACTGGTCAAGATTGAGGAGGCGCGTGGATGCCGCGGTAGACACGGCCGCACAAGAGCCGGCTCTATTGCATCGGAGCACGCCTGAGTAACCACTCCGCACAACTTATCGGCAGCCACACAGGATTGTTGTTCGTCTGCCTGATCGCGGCCTCTGCCGCCGCGCAGACTCCGCAAACCATTCCTTTCTCGGCTGCCCAGCCGGTTCTCAACACCTATCTCAAAACCTTACCGCCGGCGCTGAAGCCCGACGGCGAGCCTACCGCGGCTGCGTGGGATGTCTGGGCGCGCAGCAATGATCAGGAGATTCGCGCGCGCGTGGAGCGTGGCGAGGAAGATACGTTAACCAACCTGCTGCGACTGGGCGTGACCTACACGAAGGAAGAACGCATTAGCTACGCGTATCTCCTGCGCTTCGGTCACGACTCCTACGTCGACTCGCTGGCCGGCAAGCGTGCCGACAACCTGATACGCGCTCTCGCTGCGCCGCATCCCAGTGAAGGCATGACGGACATGCGCAACTTCCTTCAAAAGCAGGGATTCGATGTCAACACGCCGGCAGGAAGGGCGAAGCTGAAGACATACATGCTGGCCGATCTGGCGCGCATGCGGGACGAAGTCATGCACGCGCAGAAAGAGATTTACGAAAAAAAAGGAGCCAATCTCTCGCAGCAGTTCAAAGACCGCGGCATCTCCACCGACAGCAATCTTTATCCCGACTACATGATCGACCTGCATTTGCGGAACATGATAGCGAAGAGTTTGCTGAAGCCGGACGGCATTCATCGTGTGGCGATTGTCGGTCCGGGGCTCGATTTCGTGAACAAGAACGAGGGCTCCGATTTCTATCCTCCGCAAACGACGCAACCCTTCGCGGTCATCGACACGCTCGCGCGGCTGAACCTGGCCGATCCCAACGCGGTTGAAGTAACTACCTTCGATATCAGCTCTCGGGTGAACAAGCATCTGGCACGGGCGCGCGCGCAGGCCGCTGCGGGGAAATGGTACACGATTCAGTTGTTGTCGAGTCCCTCCGATCAGTGGAGCCAAGATTACGCGACGGGCTTTCTGGAGTACTGGCAGAAGCTGGGCAGCGAAATCGGCAAGCCCGCGCCCAAGATTTCCGTGCCCCAAGCGGCCTCGGGTATCTGGAATCGCGCGGTCGCGATTCGACCAGATGTTGTGCTGCATGTAACTCCGATCGATATGAACGTCGTCTTCCAGACCATATCGCTGCCGGCGGACAAGCAGTTTGATCTGATCATTGGCACCAACATCTTCGTTTACTACGCCAGCCTGGAGCAGTCGCTGGCACGTGCGAACCTGGGCACCATGATCCGGCCAGGCGGATTTCTGATCAGCAACGAGCAGCTGCCGAACACGGCTCCCTCGCCCCTTACCGATTCGCTGCAAACCAGCGTGACCGTGTCGCCATCCGACACGGAGTACATGTACACCTACGCGCGCCAGAAATAAGCGCAACTCCCTCGACTTGGCTGTATTGTTCCGGTTATGTTGACACAGGGGATCGCATCCGAGTGACGGCGACGGCAACCCGGCAACCACCGCGGCTGGCGGTGCAGGCCTTCTGGCTCACGGCTTCGAAGTTTGTGGCGGCGGCGCTCAATATCGCGCTGCCGATCCTGCTGGTACGCCTGATGCCGCAGACCGAATACGGCATCTTCAAGCAAGCGTTCCTGTTCGTCTCCACGACCACCAACATCGCGACCTTCGGCGTCGGCATGAGCGCCTACTATTTCATGCCCCGACATCCCGAGCGTGGTGGCCAGATTGCCCTCAACATTCTGGTCTACAACTTCATCGCCGGCTGGATTCCGCTGATTGCGGTCGGGCTCTATCCCCAGGTACTGCATTTCCTGTTTCGCTCCAATGCTCTGGTCCCCTTTGCCGTCCTGCTGGGATTCCTGGTGCTGTTCACCCTAACCTCCAGTCTGGTGCAGCAGATTCCGGTCGCCATGCAGGACGTGCGCTACTCGACCATCTTCATCGTAGGCACACAGATCGCACGCGTCATCTTCTTCGCCACGGCAGCCTTGTGGTTCCGCACAGTCGAGGCTCTGCTGATCGCCGCGTTGCTCAACCAGATACTGTCGATGGCCGTGCTCATCTGGTATCTGGATGTGCGCTTCCCGCGATTCTGGATGCACTTCGACTGGCAATTTTTCAAGGAGCAGCTGGCCTACGCTTTGCCTTACGGCGCGGTCGGGATGCTGTGGGTGATCCAGAAGGATCTCGACAACTACTTCGTCAGCCACTCTCTGGGTCCCAAGGATTTCGCGATCTATGCTGTGGGATGGGTTGATGTGCCGTTGCTGACCCTGGCGCTCGAGTCGGTCGTGTCGGTGATGATCGTGCGCATCAGCAGCCTGCAGAAAGAAGACCGCAAGGAAGACATCCGGCGGGTGACTGCATCGGCAACCAATCAGCTGGCGGCGATCCAGTTTCCGCTCTTCGCCATGCTGTTCGTCGCCGGACACGATCTCATCGTCCTGCTCTATACCCGGACCTACGAAGCCAGCGCCAATATCTTTCTCGTAAGCCTGGTCTTGCTGCTGTTGGGAGTGTTTCTGCTTGACCCCATCATTCGCGCCTACAAAGACCTGCGGAATTTTCTGCTGGTAGTGCGAATCGGCATCTTCATCGCGCTCTTCTGCACGCTGGGGCCGGCGATTCGCCATTTCGGAATGATTGGCGCGGCCGTGAGCACGGTTACATGGCAAGTGATAGAGCGAATCCTGATCGCCTGGTGCGCTGTGCGTGTGGTGGACGCGAGCATCCACGACTTGCCCCTGTACTACGATTTGTTCAAGGTGACGGGCGTAACCGTTGCCGCCGGCCTGGTTGCTTATGCGCTTCGCAATGTCATCAGTCCGCGACTCTTGATTCCGCGCATCCTGGTGGTTGGTATTTGCGTAAGCGCGATTTATCTCCCTGCGGTGTTCTGGCTGCGGCTCCCGGGATGGGAGCTGTTGACCAGGGAAAGGATTACCTCGTTCGTTCGGTCAACCCTGGGATGATTGCGCAGCGCCAACCCGTAACCCGCCAGCGTCCAAGCCTTTCATTTCCTTCTGAGTCGGCTACCGCCGGCGACACGCGCGTCGCAGCGCGGAGTCTTCGCTTTTGCGGAATGCCGATCGATAGGTTCACGGCATGCCGCCGACGCGGTCGGGTGTGCGTTGCGAGAGCTAGAACGATACCTCTAGACCTGCAAGCGGGCCCTGCTGGATGAGGTGTACTCCTACGCGGCTGCTGCTCGAATTGTTGGTTACGACCAGTCGTGACCCCAGGCCGTAGCCGGCATTCAGGCTCAAGTGCTTGTTAATGGTGAATCCCAGATTGTCCACCGTGGAGATGAAATTTCCATATCCGAAGAGGTACATGCCATAAACATTGCCTTCAATGAACAGACGTCCCGAATCCATCAGGTACAGGCGATACTGCGGACCAGCCACGGGAATCGGCGCCACCAGCGAGCCGCTGCCGCTGATCGCAGCGTAGTGCATGCCGTCAAGGGTCTGGGCTTGCGCCGATATGGAGGCCTTGGTGTCGAAGGTATCCAATTGCACACCCACTCCAAGGTGGCCGCGCCGGCGGCGAATGATGTCGTATTGATATCCCGGCGCGTACAGGTTGGCCTTCAGATCGGCGTGCGTGAAAAGTCCCGCCGTGAACGTCTGACCTTGGTAGGTGATAGTGCGCTTCAGAAACGTGTCGCGCGACTGCTGGAACGGGCTCACGGCAAAGGTCAAATGGTTTTTGTGGGTGAACTTCCAATCCACGAAGCCGCTAAAGGTGGAATAGGAGTTGAAGCCCAGGTCGGTATTGATGTCGATGCGATCGTTTTCACTTGACCCCTGGATGTGTCCGGAAGGATTGGAATAAAACCAGAAGGCGTCGGCGCGGAGCTTGTAGGAATCGAGCTCATCGTCATCGCCCGCATGCAGAAGAGGCGCGCCGATGAGAATCCCCAACGTCGCCACTGCAAAAAGCAACTTGGCGGAGCGGCTTGCACGAAAGCGCAAATGCGTGGCCAGAAACACAAGGTCCTCCTGAACGGTGACTAAGTGATCCAAAATTGAACAAAAAATTAGAACAAGAATACGACGTCTACGGCTTTTTTGTTAGCGGAGATTGATGCCGAACCTTACCGAGTAATGCCTTTAGCCGGTTTCGTGCCGCGATAGAGTCCGGCGATTCCGAAGGTGTAAGGCGTCCAGGAGACCTCGATCAAGGCCGCCTGTCGCATGCGCTGCAGCATCTCTTCGGGAGAAGGGAAGCGCAGTACCGACGCGGGAAGATAGGAATAGGGACCGCGCACGCCAGAAATCAGCGTTCCTATCGCCGGCAGTACCCGGCGAAAATAGACGCGATAGACCCGGCCGAGCAGGCCCTTCGGCTCACCAAAATCCAGAATACCGACCTCTCCACCCGGCGCCAGCACGCGATAAATCTCCGCCAGTCCGCGATCATAGTTAGCCAGATTGCGAAAGCCGAATGCCGCAGTCACAAGATTGAATCTCGCAGAAGCAAGAGGCAGGTTCAGTGCGTCGGCTTCGATCCAGCGAATCTTTCGCCGGCCGGATTTCTCTTCCGCGCGCATTAGCATCGCGTGGGAGAAATCCGCTCCCAAGAACTGGATGTTACTTTGTCGCGCGCGCCGGTGCAGCGCAAATGTCATATCGCCGGTGCCACAACATAAATCCAGCACCTGCGCACCAGGGGTGCGCAAGATGTGGGTAAAGGCGCGCGCCGTGCGGTTCCACCACAGGCGATCGACATTCATCGACAGGACGTGATTCAGCAGGTCGTAGCGCGGCGCGATAGAGGTAAACATCTCGCGCACAGCATCGGCGGCGGACGCTTCATCGAGCGCGCCCGCCGGCGCCGCGCCCACGATGCGCTCCTGGTCGGTACTCGCTGCTGAACTTTTGTCGGACATCGATATTTTCAAAAAGGGGCTCTTAGCTCTTAGCCTTTAGCTATCAGCAGGAGCTAACTGCTAAGAGCCAAAAGCCCCGATTTTCCTGACCATCTCAACAACCAGTCGTGGCGGCACCTTATTCACCACCTCGACCTCGCCAATGGCAGTCGGCAGAATGAAGTGCGGCACGCCACCGACCGTCTTCTTGTCGGAAGCGAGCCGTTTCATGATGCGCTTGCCGTCGACCTTGATCTTGGGTAGCGGACCATAGCGTTGCACCAGTGCGATGATCCGCTCGGTAGTTGCGGGACCCGTCACTCCCATCTCGGCCCCAATCAAGCTAGCGGCGATCATGCCCCAGCCAACTGCTTCGCCATGCAATAGCCGTCGATAGTTCGTTTCCGCCTCCAGCGCATGTCCGATGGTGTGTCCGAAATTCAAAATGCGCCGCTCGCCGCTCTCGCGCTCGTCACGGCTCACCACATCGGCCTTCACGCGAATGCAATCGGCAATGAGCTGCTCCAGGACTGCACCGTTGCGTCGCAGCAAGGCGTCGCGTTGCGATTCCATCAGGCTGAAGATCGCCGGATTGCGAATCACCCCGTACTTCATCGCTTCGAACAAGCCGGAGCGGTATTCGCGCTCAGGTAAAGTCGAGAGCACCTCGGGATCGACCAGCACTGCGAGTGGCTGATGGAACGTTCCCAGCAAGTTCTTGCCGGCCTTCAGATTCACTCCGGTCTTGCCGCCAATGGCCGAATCCACCTGTGCGAGTAATGTGGTCGGAATCTGCACCACCGGAATGCCGCGCATAAACACCGAAGCCAGGAACGCTCCCACATCTCCCACCACGCCGCCGCCCAGCGCCAATAGTACGGAGCGCCGATCGGCGCCAAGGTTCACCAGCTTCCCCGCCAGTTTCTCAAGTTCGGCCAGCGTCTTCGATCGCTCGCCGTCCGGCATGACAATGACATCGACTTTGCGGCCATCTTTGGCGAAGCTCTTATGCAAGACGCCAGCCCAACGCTTCTGAACCGGCGGCGCTGTCAACACGAAGGAGCGGCCGTTCCCCGGAATGAGATCGCGCAGCGCCGTCGCTGCCGTCCGCAGCAAGCCGCGCTCGATCAGCACCTCATACGACTGCGATGGAGTTTGGACCGGGATGCGAATCAAGGCTCTAGTGTAACGGAAGAGCTGAAGCTGGCGAGAGTGTGGTAGTTAGGACTAATTCAGTTCAAAGGGATCTCGTGGCTTCCGTGATCGCCAGAGGTAGGAGACGCAGAGAACTGCCACGATAGGAGCAAAGACCTTGTCCGCTTCATTATGAGGTTTGGCTACCAGGTATCCGCTAACGAAGACGAGAGCACAGGCAAGTCCAAACCGGAAGTTGCTATACCAATTCTTCACGTCGATACCCCGTCAGGTCATAATGCCAATAAACAAAGAAATTTCCAACCACCATCCTTTGCTCCTAGCTTTCCCCATTCGGTCGCACACAGTTGTAATGTGGCTTACTACCCTGAACTGCGTGCTACCATGAAACCCAGACATGCCAGCTCTTCCTGCCGAAACCGACTTCATTGTTGTGGGCGCGGGTATCGCCGGACTGCGCGCATCGGTGGAGCTCGCCTCGGCGGGCCGAGTGCTTTGCCTCGCCAAGCGCGAAGTCACAGAATCGAATACACAATACGCGCAGGGTGGGATTGCGGCTGCGCTCAGCGATGACGACGAAGTTAGGCTGCATCTCGAGGATACGTTGAAGGCCGGCGACGGCTTGTGCAACGAGGAAGCCGCGCGCGTGTTGGTCGAGGAAGGACCGCCGCGCATCGAAGAGCTGATCGAATGGGGCACGGAATTCGATCGCGCAGGAACGAAAATCGCATTCACGCGAGAGGGTGCGCACAGCCGCAGTCGCGTGCTGCACGCCCATGGTGACTCCACAGGACGCGAAATTGGCCGCTCCTTGTACTGGAAGGCCAGCGCGATCAAGTCCATCACCTTCCGCGAATTCGAGTTTACGACCGAACTGCTGGTGCGTGATGGCGAAGTGGTGGGCATTCGGGTGCTCGATCAATCTGGACAGCTTCACGAGATTTATGCCAGTGCCGTGCTGCTGGCGACGGGCGGTTTAGGCCAGGTGTATAGCAACACCACAAATCCGGCGGTAGCTACCGGCGATGGTGTGGCCATGGCCTATGGTGCGGGTGCCGAGATTAGCGACATGGAGTTCGTCCAATTCCATCCCACCGCGCTGTTCCTGAAGGGAGCTCCGCGTTTCTTGCTGTCGGAGGCGCTGCGCGGCGAGGGAGCCTACCTGCGAAACTTGGAGCTGAAACGCTTTATGCCCAAGTATCACGAAGCGGCGGAACTTGCGCCGCGTGATGTAGTGGCGCGAGCCATCGCCCATGAGCTGGAACTAGTGAAGCGCCCGGATGCGGCGGTCTATCTTGACCTCACGCATCTGAATGCCGAGCGCGTTCGCAAGCGGTTTCCCATGATCTATTCCACCTGCATGGACTACAACATCGACATCGCTACCGAGCTCGTGCCGGTGCGGCCGGCGGCGCACTACGCCATGGGCGGGGTGCGCACGGATCTCGATGGAAAGACATCAATCCCTGGCCTCTTTGCTGCCGGCGAAGTTGCATGTACCGGCGTGCATGGAGCGAATCGGCTGGCCAGCAACTCGCTGCTGGAGGGCCTGGTGTATGGTGCGCGCGCTGGGCAGAGCATGCGGGAAAAACTGAGGTCGCCGGCAAAGCAAGCAGCCAGCGCTATCCCACAAGTTGCAGTGGCCAGTGGAAACGGGCGGACCGCGGAACTGGAAAAGTTCATCCACAAGGTTCAGACGTTGCTGTGGGATCGCGTGGGTGTGGTTCGTGAGGGAAGGATTTTGCAACAGGTGGTTTCTGAACTGCAAGCATTGCAATCCCAAGCGCCGCCGCTCAGTGACCGCCGATCCCATGAAGCCGCCAACATCCTGCAGGCCGGACTGCTGATCGCACGTTCGGCGCTGGCACGTGAGGAGAGCCGCGGAGCGCATTATCGCCTCGATCATCCGCTGAAGAACGACGCAAAGTACCACAAGCATTCTGTGATCAGCGGGGACAAGATTCGCTTCGAGTAAATGCGCGATTCACGAAGCGCTCACCTGCCGGAGAGCTCACTGCTGCGGCGTAGCCTTTCTTGGGAATACCAGCGACAAAACAAGCGAGATGACCAAGACCCCCGCGACCGCGGCCAGCGCCACGGCGGTTGGCAGCTGCACATACTCCGATATGAGCATTTTCACGCCGATCAGAATGAGAATTACCGACAGTCCATAGTGCAGAAGGTGAAACGCCTCGATCATCCCCGACAGCGCAAAGAACAGCGACCGCAGCCCAAGAATGGCGAACACATTCGACGTATAGACAATGAACGGTTCGCGGGTGACCGCCAGCACCGCAGGAATGGAATCGACGGCGAACAGCAGGTCCGTGGTCTCGACCAAGATAAGAACTAAAGCGAGTGGAGTGGCATATCGAAGGCCCCCGCGGCGGACGAAGAAATTACTGCCTTCGTAGTTGCCGGTAACGCGAAAGAGTTTGCGGAATCCTTTCAGCAGTGGATTGGCTTCGGGGTGAATCCGCCCTCCGCGCTGGCGCAACAACTTGATGCCGCTATAAATGAGAATGCCGCCAAAGATGTAAACAATCCAGTGGAAGCGATTCAGCAGCGTGACGCCGGCGGCGATAAACACGGCGCGCATGATAAGCGCACCTACTACTCCCCAGAACAGCACTTCATGCTGGAACTCGCGCGGCACACTGAAATAGCGGAAGATCAGCAGGAAGATGAAGAGATTGTCCACACTGAGCGACAGTTCGATGAGGTATCCGGTAACGAACTCCAGGGAAAGCTGCGAATTGGTCGGGACGCTTCGTCCGACCATGGTGTGCCCGAAGAAATAAATCAGGACAGCAAAACACGCAGCGAGGCTGATCCACACTGCCGTCCAACCGATCGCCTCGCGAAGTGCGACGACATGCTTCTTGCGATGGAAGACGCCCAAGTCAAGCGCCAGCATCGCTAGCACAAATACGTTGAAGACGATCCAGAAGATCCAGTTAGAAGGCATGCGCGGAAGTTAAGCAGCCATTCTAATGGTTGTGGGTCAGCGTACCCAGAACCTATCGACTTACTTGTGGAATGTGCCCATATACTCCGCCTGCGCGAGGACGTGTCCTTTCATCGCTGCATCCAGCTGATCGCGAGACGCTCCCGCAGCAAGACTGAGCTTCGTATCGAGCGCATATAGGCGGAAGTAGTAGCGATGGGTTTGTCCAGCGGGCGGACAAGGACCGTTGTAGCCGATTCTCCCGAAGCTGTTCTTTCCCTGTCGCGCACCATCGTCCAGTTGCTCCCGCTTCGGTACGCCTTGCGGCAAGGAGTGGGTCGCAGCCGGCACATTCCACAGCACCCAGTGAACCCAGGTTCCCGCCGGCGCGTCGGGATCATCCATGATCATCGCAAAGCTGGCCGCTTTCACAGTTGAGCCGCCCCATTCCAGGGCCGGAGACAAATCCGCGCCCTTGCATGTGAACTGCTGTGGAATCGCTGCGCCCGCGCCGAAAGCTGAGCTCGTCAGCATTAATGCCATGGACGCGCCTCCTGCGGCAGATTGTTGCGCGAAAGTCACCGCGGTCAGAGCGAATCCGACCAGCAGCGCGATCCTGAGAATGGGCTTCATACACGGCCTCTGTCTTACTGCGCGATGTCTAGTTCGGCTTCCAGCTTCTTGAGATCCGGGACGGTCACGGTCCGCCCGTCCATGCGAATCAGACCTTCGCTCTGCAGACGACTGAAGTTTCGCGATACCAGCTCGCGAACGGTACCGATTTGCGCGGCCAGTTCGTTGTTGTTGGCTGGCAACGTGATGGTAACGGTGTCACCTTGTCTCTGGGCATCCGATTTTGCCAGCCGTACCAGCATTGCAGCCAGGCGATGGCGAACGGTCGTAAACGATAACTCTTCAATGATGCCCACCAGCCGCCGCAATCGCGCGCCCACCACCCGCAGCACCTTGAGCGCGACATCCGGATGTTGCAGGCAAAGAGACTGAAAATCCTTCTTGCTGAAGAACAACAGGCTGCAGTCGGTGACCGCCTGAGCCGATGCGGGATAGGTCCCCCCATCGAACACCGGCAGTTCGGCAATGGAGTGGCCGGCGCCGTCAATCGACAGAACCTGCTCCCGGCCGCCGGCTGATGTCTTGAAGATGCGAACATTGCCGGATTCGATAACGTACAGTCCCGAGCAAACTTCCGCTTCGGCGAAGATCGTCTCCCCGGCGCTGAATCTTCGTTGCACGACTCGCGCGATAAGAAAAGCGAATTCCGAGTCGGTCAGACCGGAAAAGATTTGTACCTGCTTGAGAAGGGAAGCCGCGGATGAGTTCGGTGTGGCCATCGTCGGCCTTCATAGTACTACCGAGGACCGGCCTCATCGCCGGTTATGCGTCCGTGGGGAGAACTAGTCGCGACGATCAGCACCAGGATCAACCGCCCATCGCCTGGAATAACCCATTTCGGGGCAACGTGTTACATCGTAAGGCGGAATTAATTTGACATGGGTTTGACAACTGCAGTAACTTCCGCTGAATTGTGCGCATGGCTCGCGTTGTGATCGACCGAGTGCGATCCCATTTCTCCAAGATTGAAGGGAATATGAAACTGACGACTGCTTTGCTCTCGCTGCTCACGCTGTCTCTCCTCCTGGCGGGAATCTCCGCTACCGCTCAGACCGTTTATACCAATGGTCCGATCAACGGCAACGTTGACGCATTTACCATCAATTTCGGATTCGTAGTCAGCGATACCTTCAACGTCGCGAACAACAACACCACCATCACTGGGTTCAGTTTCGGGGCATGGTTAACTCCTGGCGATGTCCTGACTTCAGCCGAGCTTTCGATTACATCGATGGAGAACGGTGGCATCAGCTTTTTTAACAGCACCATTAACTTCACCCAGAGCAATTGTGCGACCAATCAGTACGGGTTTAATGTCTGCCAGGAGAATTCCAGCTTCGATGGCCCGAACTTGATGAGCGGAACCTACTGGATAAATCTGCAGAATGCGAGCGTGCCCAGTGGTGACCCCGTCTTTTGGGACCAGAACAGCGGGCCTTCGACGGCTTCGGAAAGCACGGTCGGAACGATACCGTCGGAGTCGTTCACGGTTCTGGGCGGTACTTCGACCAGCACCTTCGATGTCACCACAACCACTTCTGTCCCTGAGCCCAGCAGCATGATGCTGTTAGGAACTGGCGTACTCGGTTTGGCGAGCTTCGTCCGCCGGCGTTTCTTTTAGCGGTTGAGCCGCGGGCACAAGGAGGTCAGAGCCATGCGCATCGCTTCGCTAATGACTGTTGTTCTCGGTATCACGCTGGTAGCATCGCCGGCGGCGGCACAGACCGTTTATACCAACGGCCCGATCAACGGTAACTACGACGCATTCACCATTAACGTCGGATTCGTCGTCAGCGACACGTTCAACGTGACCACCAACAACACGACACTCACAGGTCTGAGCTTTGGAGCATGGTTGTTCCGGGAGACACCATAACGTCGGTGGAGTTATCGGTTACCTCAGAGGAGAATTTCGGCACGATATTCTTCAATAACACGATCAATATCACCCAAAGCGGCTGTGTGGTGAACGAATATGGATTTAACGTGTGTACGGAGAGCGGCAACATCACCGGAGGCCCGACTCTGAACGCCGGCACTTACTGGCTGAACCTGCAGAATGCCAGCGTGCCCAGCGGCGATCCCGTTTTTTGGGATGCAAACAGTGGTCCTTCTAACTCATCCGACAACTCGTTAGGATCGATACCCTCCGAAGCCTTTACCATCCTGGGAAGCACCAGCAGCAGCACCACCAGTACCAGTACCAGCACGACGACATCGGTTCCCGAGCCGAGCAGTATCTTGCTGGTTGGTTCCGGACTCTTAGGTTTGGCAGGTTTAGTGCGGCGGCGCCTACTATAGGTATCAAGCGGGGCGCAAGCGCTGTTGCTTTGCCGGGCTTAGACGAGAAACGTGGTACATAGCAGCGCGCCGAAAAGCAGCGCTTGCCGCAGCTCACTGAATCCCAGCCTATGGACATCCAGGACTTGAGGGCCGCGCACGAACCACAGGGTCCCACGCAGTAGGACTGGTAGATATGCCAGCGCAATCGCGATGGGGAACAGGCCTACACGGTAGCCCGCGATGACAACTCCAATGAGTGGAATTTGCGCGAGAACAAAGGAAAATCCTTGTTTCAGTTTCTCGTCGAGAGTAGCAGCGCGACCGGAGTGGATGCGAACCTGCACGAAATGGATCTGGTCGCCGGCAAACAGCCAATTCGCCAGCCACAACGCAATAGCCGTGCGGTCGAACTGTCCACTGGCCACGTAGTACGCCCCTGCGGCAGTTGAAGTCAGGCCGATCGCTCCGATCACCTGCGCCGGCATCCGCCCCTTGCGGCCGAGCTTCTTGACGCCCGCCTGAACGGCGAAGGCGAGAGCTGCGATCGCGCCAATCAGCAGCAGTTCGCGATTGCGGCCATTCCACAGAAGCGATGTGACGCAGGTTGCGGCGCAAAGGCCGATAGCGAAAATCATTTGCAAAACGAAGGTGCGTTCCTCGCGAGTGTGCGCCTTGATTGCCGATGTGCCCAGCCAGCTTTCGAGCGGGGTGCGCAGCCAAAACAGCGAAAGCGCCGCGCAGACGAACACAGTAAGGGCTCCGCCGTTGAACGCAGTCCGCAAGGCTACGATGGCGCCTGTCGCCAGCGGCACCAGCAGCATGCCCCACGCGCCGTGTTCGCGTGGGATGACCATCGTTCTTAGCCTTGAATTCGGGACGATACCGATATGAGCTGCCATAAATGGATGCTAGCCTCGCCTTCGCGATGAGAATATGACTTAAGTCTCAGCCGGCGCGCTTAGTTTGTGCCGCCTCGCGAACCATCTGATTGGAAGTGCCAGGTTGATAAATGCAGAAAGGCTCTTCCGCCAGGAAATCGCCGCTGGCGGCAAAGGCGCGTGCACGACAGCCCATGCAGACGTGGCGGAACTCGCAGCATCCGCACTTGCCCTTCAGGTTATCGTCATCGCGCAGCTGACCGAAGACCTCGGAGTCGTTCCAGACCTCGGAAAAACTTTGCTTGCGGAGGTCGCCGGCCAACGCCGGCAGGTATCCGCAAGGGAAGACCTCGCCTTCATGCGAGATGAAGCAGACGCCGGTTCCCGCCAGGCAGCCTTTGGTCATGGCGTTCATGTCGCCGGGATGGCCGCCAGGGTGGCCTGTGTGTCCGACCGGCGGTCCGCCGTTCGGCTTGAGCGAGATTCCGGTTGAGCCCGGCATTGTCATCTCTGTCGGGCCGATTTCATGCGGATGGGATGCGATCGCCGGAGCGGCCTCGCGTCCGGCCATGCGATCGGCTGCACGCCGCTGGCGCAGCACGCGGAAGTAGTGCGGCGCACAGGTGGCTTTCAACTCGATATCACCGCTCAGCGATTGATCGTAGAACCAGTTCAGCATCCGTTCGTACTCATCCGGAGGAACCATTTGCTCGGCGGCAATATCAACGCCGCAGCCGACCGGGACCAGCAGGAAGGTATGCAAAGCATCGGCGCCCAGGCGGCGGGCCAGAGTTAGCACATCCGGCAATTGATGCGCATTGTGCCGGGCGATCGTGGTGTTGATCTGCACCGAGACGCCGAGTTCCTGCAGATTGCGCATGCCATAAATGGCAGCGTCAAACGCGCCCGGAATGCCACGAAACGTGTCGTGGGTGGTGGCATCAGCTCCGTCGAGCGAGATTGAAACCCGCTTGATGCCGGAGTTCTTAATCTTCTCCGCGATGTCCTTCGTAACCAGCGTGCCGTTCGTCGCCAGTGCCGCACGCAAGCCGCGACTGGTGGCGTACTCGGCAAGCTGGAAGATGTCGTGGCGATAGAGCGGCTCGCCTCCGCTGAGAACGAGGATAGGATTTCCGAAATCGGCGATCTGGGAGATGATGTCGAGCGCCTTCGTGGTCGGCAGATCGCGCGGCGACATCAACTCGGTCGCCGTCGCGCGGCAATGGATGCAGCGCAGGTTGCATCCCTTGGTAACCTCCCAGAAGATCAGGCGCGGCTTGTATTCTTTCTTGGCTGCCGTATGAGTGCTGCCGTTGCCAGCTGTCATGTTGATTTCCTCCCCCCATCGAGAACTACGGCTCACTTCTATGGCTTAACGATAAGATTTCGACGACCCAGGGGGCCGTGAGTGCCATCACGTGGGCTTGTGACGTACGTCACTCGGGGAAGAGGCTGTCACTTGTCGGCTGTCAGCCGTCAGCCGTCAGCTAAAGATGACAATCCCTAAGCTCGCAGAGAATATGTGGTTGGGCAACAAAGGCCTGGCTAGAACCGCTAGCCGACAGCCGATAGCTCTTACGGTCCCGCTCCCCCGTTATGGCAGTCGGAGCACGTCACACCCGACAGATCACCGATGTCCACCGGGTGCTTAAAGGATTGCGCCGGTAGGGATGCGATCTGCGCGCTGCCTTCTTCCTGGCCCAGAACCGTATGGCAGGAATTGCAGTCTTTGCTGATGACCCCGCCGTCCTTGCTCACGTGATTGCCGTCGTGGCAGCGGAAGCAGCCCGGGAAGTAGAAGTGGCCGATGTTGTTAGGATGGGTTTTCCAGTCCACTTTCATGTAAGGGAAGAACGTCGTGCGATAGATGCGCTGCAGCTCGGCAATCGAACTCCTGATGCTGTCGGCCTTGCTGGAGGCGAGCTGCGGATATTTCTGCTGATAGAACTTGTTGATGTTGCCAGCAATGGCTTTCTCGGCCTCGTCGGTGGTTTTGTAGTCGGCCGTCAGCACCTGCACGCCCTGCTGCTTGATGTAAGGAAGCGACACGTCGATGGTGTGGCCGGTGATGCTGCGATCCACCGAAAGATCGGGGGCGACATAAATGTGCGTGGGGCGATTGTGGCAGTCGATGCAATCCATGCGGCGCTTGCTCGCGCTGTCGACTTGCGCCTGCGTCGGCGGCTTGTCTTTCGTGAAGTACTCGGTGACGTGGCCCTGAGCGTCTTCCATCCGCACCCAGGGAATTACTTGGCGCTGCTCGTCGGTAGCGAAGTAAGTAATCTTGTTGGCAATGTTCATGTGCCAGTGGATGCCTTCGCCGGCCTGACCAAGAGACGGATCGCCGCCGCCCGTCTTGATCAGCATGCGAATGACGCGCGGCG
>JASHXK010000449.1 GCA_030043575.1 Terriglobales bacterium | reverse complement strand
GAGCGGCCTGGCCACGCTGTGGCTGCCGGGCACCGACCACGCCGGAATCGCCACGCAGCTCATGGTCGAGCGCCAGCTTGCGGTCGAGGGCAAGAACCGCCGCGACATCGGCCGCGAGGCCTTCACCGCGCGCGTCTGGGATTGGAAGCAACACTACGGCGGCGTCATCCTGCAGCAGATGAAACGGCTCGGCACCTCGGTCGATTGGTCGCGCGAGTACTTCACCATGGACGAGCGCATGTCGCGCGCCGTCCGCGAAGCCTTCGTCCGCCTCTACGAAGAGGGCCTGATCTATCGCGGCAAGTACATCGTCAACTGGTGCCCGCGCTGCATCACGGCTGTCTCGGACCTTGAGGTCGTGCACGAGGAGACGCGTGGCAAGATCTGGGAAATTCGCTATCCCGTCGTCGACAGCAAGGACGAATACATCGTCGTTGCCACCACGCGGCCGGAAACCATGCTGGGCGATACCGCCGTCGCCGTGAACTCCGCCGACGAGCGCTACCGTCATCTGCACCGCAAACATGTTCTGCTGCCGCTGATGAATCGCGCGATCCCGATTATCACCGACGACATCCTCGCCAATCCCGAGTTTGGCACTGGCGCCGTCAAGGTCACGCCGTCGCACGATCCCAACGACTTCGAAGCCGGCCTGCGCAACAATCTGCCGCAGATCGAAGTCATCAATGAGATCGCGCAAATGAACGAGAACGCCGGTCCGTACAAAGGGCTCGACCGCTTCGAGGCGCGGCAGAAAGTTCTCGAAGACCTGGAGCGCGGCGGATTTCTGGTTGGCACGAAGGAATACGTCGTTCCGCTGGGCAAGTGCAGCCGCTGCAGGACGATCATCGAACCGCGGCTGTCAACGCAGTGGTTCGTCAAGATCAAGCCATTGGCCGAGCGTGCGATTGAGGTAGTCGAAAAAGGCGACATCAAGTTTGTTCCCGAGAATTACACCAAGACGTATTTCGAGTGGATGCGCAACATCTACGACTGGTGCATTTCGCGCCAGCTGTGGTGGGGCCATCGCATCCCAGCGTGGCATTGCAAATGCGGCGAGATGATGGTCGCGCGCCAAGCGCCGACGAAGTGCACGAAGTGCGGCGGTCCGGTCGAGCAGGACAACGACGTGCTCGACACGTGGTTTTCGTCGGGACTGCTACCGTGTTCGGCCTTGGGATGGCCGGACGATACTCCCGACCTCGACGCGTTTTATCCCAACACGCTGCTGATCACCGGCTTTGACATCCTGTTCTTCTGGGTGGCGCGCATGATCATGATGAACTGCCATTTCATGCGCGGAAATCAACATGGCGACGTGCCGTTCCGCAACGTTTATATTCACGGACTGATCCGCGATGCCGAACGCCAGAAGATGTCGAAAACCAAAGGCAACGTCGTCGACCCAATCGAGATCATCGAGAAGTACGGAACCGATGCGGTGCGCTTCACGTTGGCGGCCATGGCAATGCCGGGCGGCGACATCGCGTTTTCCGAGAGCCGCACCGAAAGCTATCGCGCCTTCGCCAACAAGATCTGGAACGCCGCGCGCTTCCTGTTCATGAACGTCGACAAGGCGCAGGAGTCGGGATTGTGGTCGCTGGCGGAGTTCAAGGCCTCGCAGGACTCGATCTCTAGTAAAGGAACGGCTGGGATCAAAGAAACTCACTCGGGTGCCCCATCCTTCCGCGAAGCGGAGGGTGGGCCCAAAGGTATTCGCGGTTTCAAGGCAGAAACCTTGGAGGACCGCTGGATTCTCTCCCGCTTCAATCGCGTTGCACAGGAGATTCACGAGGCGCTTGAGGCCTATCGCTTCCACGAAGCCGCGCACGTTGTGTATCACTTCTTCTGGGGCGAATATTGCGACTGGTACCTGGAGCTGATCAAGCCTCGCCTGGCCGCCGATGATCGCGACCAGGGGCGAACCGCCTACGAAAATCTGATCAGCATCTTCGAAGGCGCGCTGCGTTTGCTGTCGCCGTTCATGCCGTTTATTACCGAGGAGTTGTGGCACGCCGTTTACGACGATCAGGCGCCGGCGAAGTCGATTGCGCTCGTTGCCTATCCTCTGGCGGATTCGGCGCAGATGAACCCGGACGCCGAAACGGAGATGGCAATCCTGCAGGACCTGATCGTCAGCGTCCGCAACATCCGCGCCGAACTGAAGGTCGAACCCAAGCAGAAGCTGGCGATAGAGATCCACGCGGCCGATGACATTCGCGCCTTGATTGATCGTAATCGCGGCGCGGTAGAGCGGCTGGCCAACGTCGAGGGCATCACGTTTGTCGATCGGTCGCTGGCCAAGGCTGCCGGTGCTCGCAGCACCGCCCGTTTCGACGTTCGCGTGATCTATGAGCGGAAGATCGATGTCGCGGCCGAGCGCGATCGCCTGAGCAAGGAACTCACGAAGCTGACGCAGGAGCTGACGCGCGCCACCGGACAGCTCAGCAACGAAGGCTTCCTGGCCAAGGCTCCGGCGAATGTGATTGAAGGTTTGAAGAAACGCAAGGCTGAGGTGGAAGTGCTGGTGCAGAAGACGAACGATGCTCTGTGCGAACTCGGTGCTTAGGATTAAACAGGTTTGTATCAGGGCATGACTTTAGTCGTGCCGAAAGCGGATATCATAGTTTGGGCTTTAGCCCCTGGGTGGCTTCCCGAACGCTTCAGGGGCTAAAGCCCCGTCATTAAATTGGACTCTACGGCACGACTGAAGTCGTGCCCTGATACAAATCGCTCGAAACCCGAGCTTTGCAGCAGCCTGTGAAGTTGTGCCCTGATACAAGGCTCACGGCTCAAAGCTCACGGCTCAAAGCTCACGGCTCAAAGCTCACTATGGACTGGACAACCCGCCGCATCACGGCCATTCTGGAAAACGCGTTGCTCGAAGACCGCGCCACGCGCGATGCCACCTCCTACGCCTGCATCGACGTCAACCAGCGCGCCGCGGCGACCATCCTCGCCAAGCAGGACTGCGTCCTCTCCGGCCTGGGTTGCGTGCGCCGCATCCTGGAAGTTTTTGCCATCCTTGATGGCACCATCACCTCTCATCCTGAGGTCACGAGTCATACCGAGATATTCGACGGCGTGCGTCTGCGTAAAGGGCAATCGATCGCGGTCATCGTCCATAACGCGCGTGTGATTCTTTCGTGTGAACGTGTCGCTCTGAACATCATGCAACGGATGAGTGGCATCGCCACGCTCACTCGCCAATACGTCGACGCGGTCGAGGGAACAAGAACCAGGATTCTGGATACGCGCAAGACTGCGCCCGGACTGCGCCCGCTCGACAAATATGCGGTCACGTGCGGCGGCGGCCACAATCATCGTCTCGACCTCAGCGACGGCGTGCTGATCAAGAACAATCACATCGCCCTCGCCGGCGGGGTGGTTCCCGCCCTGGAGCGAGCGCTGGGCAACCGCCGGGGTTCGCAAACCGTGGAGATCGAGGTTCGCTCACTACAGGAGCTGGAGCTGGCTCTGGAGCACGGCGCCGAGGCTGTTCTTCTGGACAACATGACGCCGGAGCAAGTCAGGCACGCAGTAGAGCGGGTCCACAAGCTGGAGCTGCCTGTGCCGCTGGAAGCTTCGGGGGGAATCAACCTGGAAAACGTGCGCGCCTACGCCGAGACCGGCGTGGATTTCATCAGCGTCGGGGCGCTGACACACTCTGTGGCCGCCGTCGATCTCAGCATGCGCCTTTCGCCGATGTGAAGAAGCTGTCGGCTATCGGCTGTCCGCCGTCAGCTCTCAGTCAAGGCTCCGCACTTCCCCAGCCCCCGCCACCGGGCGTCTCAATGCGGATGCGATCACCCGGCTGCATCCTGGCGCTTGTCTTGCTGGCTATGGTCTCGACGGAGCCGTCCGCGCGGAGAATCTCGGTGCGGGCGGGTACGCCCGCGCCGCCGCCAGCCAAGCCATAGGGCCGCGTCTTGCGGCGATCAGAGAGCAGGGTGACGCTGGCGCCGGTCAGCAGTTCGATTTCGCGCACGATGCCATCACCGCCGCGATGCTGCCCATCGCCGCCGCTGCCGCTGCGGAGTGCGTACTTCATCACGCGGAAAGGATAACTGTATTCCAGCGCCTCAGCCGGCGTGTTGAGCGAATTGGTCATGTGGGTGTGCACCGCGGATACGCCGTCGTGCGACGAGCCTGCTCCCGAACCGCCGGCGATGGTCTCGTAGTAGGCAAACGGAGCAGCAGAACCGGCGCGCTCGTCCATCCCCCCAATCGTGAGATTGTTCATGGTGCCCGACGAAGCTGCCGGTATGCGATCGGGCAGGGCCTGCGCCAGCGCGCGCAACAGCACGTCCACGATGCGCTGGGATGTCTCGACATTGCCGCCGGCGACCGCTGCCGGTGGGCGAGCGTTCACAATTGTGCCCGCAGGCGCGATGAGTTGGATGGGCCGCATCAGCCCAGAGGTTGCGGGGACGTCATCTCGCAGCAGACAGCGAAAGACGTAGAAGCACGCCGAATAGGTGATGGCTTCCACCGCGTTGATGCTGCCCTGGACCTGCAGCGAGCTGCCGGTGAAATCGACGGCGACGGGACGCGAGACAGAAAGCTTTCGCGGGAATGCGATGCGAACGGAGATTCGTACCGGCCGGCCGGCGCTTACACCATCGTCGTCGAGAAAGTCCTCGGCGGCATAGCTTCCCGCTGGAACGGTGGCGAGAAAGGCCCGCATCATCTGTTCGGAATAACGGAGCAAAGCCAGACCCGCTCGCTGTACGCGTTCGCGGCCATAGCGATCGCATAGTTCATGCAGACGAGCGGTGCCGGCATGACAGGCGGCGAGCTGCGCTCGCAGGTCACCATCCCGCTCTTCCGGCGTGCGAACATTGTTGAGCAACAGTTCCATCACGTTGCGATCAGCCGCGCCACCACGCACGACCTTTACCGGCGGAATACGAAATCCTTCCTGATAGATCTCGCGACAGGGGCCCATCGAGCCGGCAAACGTGCCACCGATATCGGCGTGATGGGCGCGAGCCGCGACAAAAAAGTCGGGTTCGGCAGGACGCTGAGACCTGGCTGCACGCTTGCCCGCCGCGTTCCTTACGAAGACAGGCGCCACCACGGTGATGTCGGGCAGGTGGGTGCCTCCGCGGAAGGGATCATTGAGCATGGCAACGTCACCCGGCGCGAGCGTGAGCTCGGCAATGGCGGCGTGCACCGACATCGGCATGGAGCCGAGATGCACGGGCATGTGATCGCCCATAGCCAATGCATTGCCGGCGGCATCGAAAACCGCGCACGAGTAATCGCGGCGCTCTTTGATGTTGGGCGAGAAAGCAGTGCGGCGCAGGGAAGCGCCCATCTCCTCGGCGATAGCGTGGAAGAGATGCTTGAAAACCTCGAGCTCGATGGGGTCAAAGGGCATTAGCGGAAGTGTATCGCGAGACGCAACTGGGGATAACGGAGGTGCGAGGCGGGAAAGGGCGAATCACAAAAGACGGAGCGGCGCAAGAAGATTTCGTACGATTTTTGTTGACAATCCCATTCTGTAACCGCAATATCTTGCATAGCTGTGCTGTCCACGCAATATGTTGGGCAGCACCAAGTTGGGCCACTGAAGTTAACAACCTTCAAGGGAAGGTTCCATAAAGGAGGAATTTCCTATGGCAACGAAGAAGAAGGCTGCGAAGAAAGCTGCCAAGAAGAAAAAGCACTAACCGAAAATGGCGAGGCTGCGGCCTCGCTAAGTTTTTGGCAGAAACATGGCCTCCGCGAGCGGTTTTCGCGGAGGCCATTTTCATTCAACCGTGGAGAATGGAGAAGAGGGCTCGGCTATTGCGGCGATCCCTCCAATTGATAGTTGCACGTCCCATTCGTCGGCTGCGTCGGCAGGGGCGGCGGCGTCAACAGCTCGGGCGAACTGAAGTCGAAGAAGCCGTTGGTCGGATCGGTCATGTCCTGCGTGGTGGCGTCGCGCTGCGTCAACGGCGGGACATTGAATCGCGTCTCAATCAGCTTCAGGATTGAGGTGTAGTCCGTCTGCTGGTGTACCACGGTTTGCGCCTTGGCCCATGGAGATACCACAACCACGGGGATACGGAAGCCGGTGACGTTGAACTCACCGGTTTGGTCACCGGGTTTGAGATCGGTCGGCTCCAGGTAATCTCCCGGCGGCGTCACCAGAATCGGTCCCACGTGATCGAAGAGCCCACCGCCTTCATCCCAGGTGAGGATGAAAGCGGAATCGGGCCACGCCGAGCTGTTGATTAATGCGTTGATCGCGTTCTCCGCGCGCACCGCTCCGGTTTGCACGTTGTTTCCAGGATGCTCATCATACCCAGTCGAGCTCGCACGCTCGATGAATACGACCTGCGGCAGTTCCTGATCGGCATTCGGGCTGGCCAGGATGTTGTAGTACTGCTGAATGTTGACTACGTTAGCCTGGATCTGCGGATCGTTCCAGTCCGCCCAGTTCGCCAGGAAGACGCTATTGTCCTGGTAGTAATACTTCCAGTTAACACCGGCATTCTGCATGGCACGGAAGATCGTCGGCCGCTGCCACGCCGGGTCGCTGGGGCTGGTCGGCGGGAAGGCGTGACCGTACGAAGTTGCCGCGAACAAATACATGCGGTTGGGAATCGTATTGGCGGGGATCGGCGATCGCCACTGATCATCGGTGGTGAACTGAGTCGCCAATTCATAGTAGTAGGGCAAGTCGGTCTGATTGTAGTAGCCCAGCGGGCGCGAGTGCGTCGGATCGTACTTGTCGCCTGTGCCGCCCGACAGCGTCGTCCAGAGGAACTTGTCCATCAAGTACTGCGAATTCTGGGTCAGGTTCAACCAGTCGTCGCCAACCAGATCCATGTCGTAGTGAGTTTCGTCCCATGAAGGCGATAGGTTCTCGATGCACTCGGTGCGCGCATGGAACGGCGCGAAGCATCCTCCCTGCGGATTGCAGATCTGATAACCCGATGGCAGTGTGTGCAGGTCATCCACATCGCTCAGTTGTGCACCCTGAATGGGCGGTTGGTGGTTGACACGATATTCAGCCAGCACGCCGAAGTAGTTATCGAAGGCGCGGTTCTCCTGCAACATGAATATGATGTGATTCAGGTTGCTGACTCCACCTGTACTGACGGTTACGGTTGCGGAAGCGGTGACCGGCGGACTGCCGGGATAAATTGGAGTCGCGGTGGCAATATACGTCGTGGTTTGCGTGGGATTCACGGTCACCGATCCCGCCTGCACCGGCATCACCTGTCCGACCCCCGGACTGATGCTGATTGACGCTGCATTCATTGTCGTCCACGACAACGTCACCGCCCCGCCCGGGGAAACAGTCGTCGGATTAGCGGTCAAGGTCACGGTGGTAGGATTGCCGACCGTGATTGTCACCTGCGGTGAGTAAGCCTGGCCACCGCCTTTACCCGCAGCCACCACCTGGAAGATGGTGTTGGCGCTCAATGGCGGAGTTTGGTACGTCGCCGTGCACGTGTTCCCGCTGCACATCGATGGCGCCGGCAACTGCGTGGGATTGTTGTTACCCACCATTACTAACGACCAGGTGCTTCCATTGTTGGGGCCGCCATAAGTCAACATCACGCTCTGCCCGGCCTGAATCATGGTTGCCGACGCACTCAAGGTGAGTGGGACTATGTTGAGCGTAATCGACACGGGTGTAGAGTTCGTGGTGCCTGACGTGGCCGTGGCCTGGAAGGTCGTCGTTTGAGTCAGGCCGTTGGTGTTGTACGAGTACACCATGTCATTCACGGGCAAGCTGCCCTGTTCATCCTGGACGATGTTGGGATTTACGTTGAATGAGGTTGCATTCGTGGTCGCCCAGGAGAAATTTACAAACTGGCCAGGCGCTGCCAGGGTTGGAGAAACTGCAAAACTGGTGATCGTGGGGCCAGTGGAATTTCCGCCCGAACCTCCCGAGCTTCCGCTACCGCCCGAGCCGGAGCTGCTACCGCCGGAGCCGGAGCTATTGGATCCGGTATTGTTAGTTGTTCCTCCGCCACAGCCGGCGGCAATCAAGAGAAGTGACAACGCAAGCGACAGGGAAAGGCAAACCCGCAACCGGCACATAGTTCGCAAAGACCTACCTTGTATCTGGGCGACCATTCCAGCCAGTGGGCCCACCCGCGTGCGTTAGCCTTGGCGAATCGTTCCCGAACGGCATGCCCCAAGTTGACTCGCTTTCGCAAGCGAGACAAAACAGACACTTTGATTCCGAGTTGGCCTGCCGAGTTGTGTGCGGGAAAATGCGGCGCTTGCGGCCTTGGGATTAAAGCATCCGAGACTTGCTGGGCTGACTGGTGTCCTCGACTGTTTCACGATCCCCGAACTGCGTTACGGCCGGAAATCGGGGGCCACCAAATGCCGAAAATTGTTCCACGTGGAACATCACAAAGTAACCTCGTATTTCACTGCAAACACAGCTCTATGGCCCTTTAGTTTGCCTAAAAGTCGTAGAGGGCGAGAAGATGACCGGCCGATGATGTCCTACAACGTGGGATAGGTGCGCCTCCTGCTTTTCCCATTGGCCTCGCGGCTGGAGTTGGCGGCACAAGCCCGCAGCGTTAGACGCTCACGCGGAAGACGAAAGCCCCATGGGAGCCGGCAGCTCCACTCTGTCATCCCGAGCGCCACTGAGCGGAGCGAAGGGAAGCCGAGGGACCTGCTTTTCTCCAATTCCTTTGGCTCTAGGGTGGGGATTTTGTTCAACTAAGCCGTTCCCGCAAACAAGCCCCACCCGAGCAAGAGAAGGTTGGAGGCCACCCTGCCGGCAGCATCTGCTATGCAGGAATGCGCTCCGTACGTTTCAACGTGGGCAGGCGACTGA
>JASHXK010000448.1 GCA_030043575.1 Terriglobales bacterium | reverse complement strand
AGGCCCTTGTCGTCGGAGTGGCTCATGATGAGGCCGCCGATCAGGCGCGTGCTTACGCCCCAACTGGTCTGCCACACGTAGTCGAGCTGGCCTTCACTGTTCTGGAACTGCACATCGAAGGCCTTGCCGAAGTTCTGGCCGAGATCGTGGCTGGTTCCCGCCTGCAGCGCGAAGCCGTTCTGCATCATGGCCTCGATGGAATAGCTCTGCAGCGCGCCGGCAAACTTCTCAGACTGCGTCTTCAGGCCCTTGATCACCGGCATCGCCATCACGGTCTCGGCGACGTCGGCGTAGACGCCGAGCATGCGCAGGACTTCCTCGCGCGCTTCGTCGTGGTTGGAGTGCGCAGTGTGGCCTTCCTGCCAGAGAAACTCCGTCGTGCGCAGAAACATACGCGTGCGCAGCTCCCAACGAATGATGTTGGCCCACTGATTGACCAGCACCGGCAGATCGCGCCAGCTCTTGATCCACTTGGCGAAGAAGTGGCCGATGATGGTCTCCGAGGTCGGCCGGATGACATACGGCTCTTCCAATTGCTTGCCGCCGGCCAGCGTCACCACGGCCAGCTCCGGCGAGAACCCCTCGACGTGCTCGGCCTCTTTATGCAAAAAGCTCTGCGGGATAAGCAGCGGGAAATAGTAGTTCTGGTGACCGGTGGCTTTGAAGCGGTCGTCGAGCTCGCGCTGCAACAGCTCCCAGACCGCGTAACCGTTGGCCTTGATAACCATGCAGCCCTTGACGATTTCCGCCGGCTCGGCCATGTCGCCCTGCAGGACGACATCCTGATACCAGGTCGCGAAATCCTGACTGCGGGCAGTAATCGGAGATTCAGCCATAGCAGATGAATGCTTCCCTATGATATGAATGCGACTACTCGATTATGACAGGTAATCCGGAAAAACCGGAATTGCAACAGGTCGGATTAGGCCACTACCGAAGGCCGCGATGAGCAGAGAATGGCTGCGACGGGAGATATCCCAGCCTCACTCGGCAGGGATGCTGACTTGCGGAGTGGCCCAGATGCGGTGTCAGCCGGCCGGACCTGAGGGGGATCACAGCCGTTTGGGCGGTGGTCAGCTCTTCTTTTTGGGGACCTTGGCGCCCCTTTTTGCGCGCTTCCGACAGGCCGATCGCAATCGCCTGCTTGCGGCTCTTGACTGTTCCACCTTTGCCGCCGCGTCCCGACTTCAGCGTGCCCTTCTTGGCGCGATGCATCGCGCTCTTGACCTGTTTCCCAGCAGCCCTCCCATATTTGCGTCCACCGCTCTTCTTGGCTGGCATAAGCCCTCAGACCGTTAGAGGCCGCGATTGCTCTTCCGAGTTGCGTCTGGCGGCAAGACGGCCGATTTTGGCGGACCTGGCTCCGCGCCGCCAGGCGAACTGGCTTTGTTTCGCGATTTCCGCCGGTTTTTCGTACCTTCGGCGAGGCGTCGCGCATCCATTCTGGTGGGGCCGGTCACAGCCCGGCCGACAGCCAAAAATTCGCTGGCATGGGAACCGCGGAGGTCAGCTATAATCTCTCGTTACGTTGAATCCCGAATGTCCGGACTCCACCCAAAACCGCAAAACCTAACCAAGGAAAAGTGCCATCGGTTTGCAGAAGGTTCGGCCCAGCAGCACAAGACATCTATACTCACTCCGCTTTTGAAGGAGCCTCGGAATGGCCATTAAGGCAAGTGAATTCGTTTGGCACAATGGTCACCTGATTCCCTGGGATGACGCCAAAATCCACGTCATGTCGCATGTGGTGAACTATGGATCATCGGTCTTCGAGGGAGTTCGTTGCTACCACACGGCCAAAGGCCCCGCCATCTTCCGGGTGCGGGACCACACGCTGCGCCTGCTGCAGTCCTGTAAGGTCTATCGCATCGATCTGGACTACTCACTGGATGAATTAGTGCAGGGCACAGTGGATCTGGTGGCGGCCAACAAGGTTGCGCCCTGTTATATCCGGCCGATTGTGCTGCGCGGATACGGGCAGGTCGGCGTCAATCCCTTCAACTCGCCGACCGAGGTTTACATCGCTAACTACGAATGGGGCAAGTATCTGGGCAGCCCCGACTGCGACGACGGGGTTGAAGTCTGCGTCTCCTCTTGGACGCGTCTGGCGCCCAACACCATGCCGACCATGGCCAAAGCCGGCGCCAATTACATGAACTCGCAGCTCATCAAGATGGAAGCCGTGGTTAATGGCTATGCCGAAGGCATCGCTCTCGATGTCAATGGCTATGTCAGCGAGGGCTCGGGCGAAAACGTCTTCGTCGTCCACAAGGAGCGCATTTACACGCCGCCCCTGGGTAACAGCGTGCTGCCCGGCATCACCCGCAACTCGGTGATGCACATCGCGCACGAACTCGGTATTCCGCTGATCGAGCAGGTCATACCGCGCGAAATGCTCTACATTTGCGACGAGCTGTTCTTCAGCGGCACGGCCGCCGAAATCACGCCTATCCGCTCGGTCGATAAGATCACCGTCGGCCACGGCATTGCTGGCCCGATCACCAAGGCCATTCGGAAGGAGTTCTACGGCATCGTCAACGGTACCGCCGAGGACCGCTTCGGCTGGATGACGCCGGTACCGATTAAACAGCCGGTAACGGTGTAGCCGCCGCGGCTGCTGCTGATCGGGAGCGGCCTTGGCAGCACAATTGGATCTGTATAGCAGGGGCGTAGCGATGCGCCCCTTGTTGTTGCGGCAATCTTGGACTGTGATCTGGTGGGTGCGTTGGACGTCAAGTCCCCGCCAACCTGCAGCGCGGCTCCCGTCGCCGGGAACAGACAATCGACAACAAACAAGTGTCGGGCGCCCTACACAAGCCGTTTTTGCTTGTGTGCAGGGACTGCCTTACTTCTTCTGCATCGACTCCACGTACTTGGTGAGATTCCGCACCCGCAGCTGCGCTATCGCCGGATCATGATGCGCCAAGTACAGAAACACTGGCCCCCACACTGGCATCTCCTTGTTGCCGTGCGCCGTAGTCATCCAATCGCCTCGGATGGCCTGAGCAACCTGCAGCTCCGGAAACCGGGCGCTGTTCTTCGCGGCTAGGTGCGTCAGGTCCGCCGGCAAATTCTTCAGCGCCGGCGCTGCCGGCCCGTCGCCTTTGCCGTCATTTCCATGACAGGATGCGCAATAGGCGTGGAACATCGCCGAACCGGAACTCGGATCGGTGTAAACCGCGGGCACATGTGTGATCTGCGGCTTGCTCTGCTGCGCGGCGGAGGTTTGCGTTGTGAGGGATGCGGTGAATGCGAGAGTTACTGCAAACAGGACGAGCACCACAAGGCAAAAGATGCGGAGGCGCATATTAGCCTTCTTTCCAGGCGTGAACCGCCGTCAATCCGGCTACAACTATGAACGCAGTCCAGGCGCCTCACAAGGCTATGCATCACATAGGGTTGGGTCGTTCCAACACGACGCGTCGGCTGGCGTGGGCACAGGCAAGCGGGGGTGCTACGGCAGAAGGGAGCACCTCTAGCACTCCATCGTCTTGGTCTCGCCCGTGACGATCAGCGGCGCCTCGGTTGCCTTCTGAACATCGCCGACTGTCAACCCTGGCGCAATCTCATCCAGCACCAGCCCGCTCTGTGTCACGCGAATGTATGCCATCTCTGTAACGATGGTGTTGACGACGCGCAAGCCCGTGATTGGTAATGTGCAGTGTTTCAGAATCTTGGGCGCACCGTCGCGCGTGGTGTGCTCCATGGCAACGATGACGCGCCGCGCGCTCGCGACCAGATCCATGGCGCCACCCATGCCTTTAACCATCTTGCCGGGGATCATCCAGTTGGCCAGGTTGCCTTCTTCATCCACTTCCATTGCGCCCAGCACACTGAGGTCGATGTGCCCGCCACGAATCATCGCAAATGATTCGGCGCTGGAAAAATAAGCCGTCCCGGCAAGCTGGGTCACGGTTTCTTTGCCGGCATTGATCAGGTCAGCGTCTTCCTTGCCGGCCAGGGGGTATGGACCGACGCCCATCATGCCGTTCTCGCTCTGCAGCACGACTTCGATACCGGGCGGTACGCAGTTGGCTACCAGCGTTGGCATGCCGATGCCTAAGTTGACGTAGAAGCCGTCGCGCAACTCGCGCGCTACGCGCCGCACAATGCGGTCGCGCTTTTCCGTGTCCTTCTGCTTACCGATATTGGGGGAGATAGCCATCATTATGCCTGCGCCTTTCGCAATGTCCTGCGTTCAATGCGCTTTTCGTAGTTCGTTCCCTGAAAGATCCGGTGCACGTAAACGCTGGGCGTGTGTACATGATCGGGATCGATCTCGCCCGGCTCGACCAGGTGCTCGACCTCGGCGATCGTGATCTTGGCCGCGGTTGCCATCATGGGATTGAAGTTCATCGCCGTCTTGCGATAGACGAGATTGCCCCAGCGATCACCCTTCCATGCCTTGATCAGCGCGAAGTCCGCAGTCATGCCGCGCTCCAGCACATAGGGCCGGCCGTCGAACTCGCGCGTCTCCTTGCCCTCGGCGACCACCGTGCCAAAGCCCGTCGGTGTGTAAAAGCCGGGAATGCCCGCACCACCGGCGCGGATGCGCTCGGCCAGCGTACCTTGCGGGATCAGTTCCAGGTCGATGCGCCCGGTCAACACCATGTCTTCCAGCAGCTTGTTCTCGCCGACATAGCTGCCCTTGTGCGACGTGATCTGCCCGGCCGCGAGCATCAGTCCGAGCCCGAAATCGTCCACCCCGACGTTGTTGCTGATGGTGTGCAGGTTCCTCACACCTTTCTTCACCAGCGCGCGGATGAGGTTCTCGGGAATGCCGCACAAGCCGAAGCCGCCGACCATGATGGTCGCGCCATCCTGAATGTCGTACACCGCCTCATCGGCGTTTGCCGCAACCTTGTTCATTGGCATAGAGTTTGAGTCCGAACGCAAATTGTAACGGGGAGCGTTGCCGCGAGGCAAAACTAGTTTCCGGGCGTTGTCCACTCGGCGGCCGCTTCGAACATCTCCCTTAGATCCGGCCCGCGCAGGCTCTCACGCAGATGCGCCAGCTGCTGCTCGAAACGCAGCAGAGCCTCTTCGATGTTTTCGGTATTCGTCATTGCGATGTCACGCCACATGGAATACGGACTGTGGGCGATGCGTGTCATCTCGCGCAGCGCCCGCCCGCCAATGTGTATGACTGCTTCGTCATCGCCGAACTTGTCGCGTAACGAACACGCCAGCGCCGTAGCGATCATTTGCGGCAGATGGCTGATCCATGCGCACAGGCGATCATGCCGCTCGGCATCCATCGCCATCAACCGCGCGCCGATTGCCTTGAGCAAATCCAGATATTCCTGCTGGTGCAAGGTGTAGGGCCGGCCTGCATCAATCGGAGTGACCAGCCAGACTGCATCGCGAAAGAGGTTCGCGTCTGCGTTCTCAATACCGCCGATCTCTTTACCGGCCATCGGATGTCCCGGCAGCACGCGTTCCGCTGCCTTGTCGCCCAGGATCATTCGCACTCGCTCGACTAGCTGCTTCTTGGTGCTGCCTGTGTCGGCGATTAGCGTGTCCGGCCCGGAGAGCGGCGCGGCCGCCTCCAATTGCGACAGAATGCAGCCCACCGGCGTAGCCAGAACGATTACGTCGCTACCGACAATGGCGCGCTCGATATCGGCTTCCGCGCGATCGATGGCGCCACGAACCTCGGCAATTTCCAACACTGCACGTTTATCGCAGCCCACGATGTGCCCGTCGAACCCAGCTTCTCGCAGTGCGAGCCCCAGCGAGCCGCCAATCAGGCCAGTGCCGACGATCGTGATTTGGTGGATCGGCATGAAACGGCCTCTCGAATACGTCGGGTGGAGCACGCCTTCAGGCGTGCAGTTGAGCGCATTTCAGAAATGCGCTTTAGCGCCTGAGGTAATGGTCCAGGTTACCTCAGCGGCTAAAGCCGGCCTGTGGCAGACATCGTGAAGGCGCCGCTGAAGCGGTGCTCCACCCGGCTATGCTCTCGTCGCATTCCTTCCCATAAGCCGTAGTTTCAGATCGTCCGGCCCACTGCGGGTGCGATCATGCGCAGCCGATCCATCAATTCCGCAAACTGCTCCGGAAACAGCGACTGCGCGCCATCCGAGAGCGCCTCATCCGGCGAGGGGTGCACCTCGATCAGCAGAGCGTCGGCGCCCGCCGCTACCGAGGCACACGCCATGGGCGCCACCTTGTCGCGCAAGCCCGTTCC
>JASHXK010000447.1 GCA_030043575.1 Terriglobales bacterium | reverse complement strand
TTCGCCTTTATGAAAGAAGTCGACGCCCTGCGTGCGACCGGCGTGCGCGTTGACGGCAACCTCTACGTCAGCAATCGCGCGCACGTCATTCTTCCCTACCACCGGCTGATCGAACTGGCTGCGGAGAACGCGCCCGGCCGGGTGAAGATTGGAACGACTTCGCGCGGCATCGGTCCAACCTATGAGGACAAGATGGCGCGCAGCGGCTTGCGCGTGCAGGACCTGCTCGACAAGAAGCTGCTGCAGAAGCACATCGAAAACGCCTGTCGCGAGAAAAATACCATCGCGCACGCGCTGTTCAACAGCGAGCCGCTGGATGCGGATAAGATCTTCACAGAGTATTGTGCCATCGGCGATCGCGTGGCGCCGTTCGTCACCGACACGGCCCTGCTGCTGAACCAGGCCATCGCGAGTGGCGAGCCGGTGATGTTCGAGGGCGCGCAGGGGACGATGCTCGACATCGATCACGGAACCTATCCGTTCGTGACGTCTTCGAGCGCGACTTCCGGAGGCGCGTCGACAGGAACAGGAGTTCCGCCGACATCGATCAGCGTCGTCATCGGCGTGACCAAGGCGTACTGCACGCGCGTTGGCGAAGGACCGTTCCCGACCGAATCGAAAGATGCGACGGGCGAGGCACTGCGCAAAAAGGGCAACGAGTTCGGCGCGGTCACGGGACGTCCGCGGCGGACCGGTTGGCTTGATCTGCCGCTGCTGCGTTACTCCAACATGATCAATGGAACAAGCTGGCTGGTGGTAACCAAGCTGGACGTGCTGGATGAGCAGGCAGAGATTCCGGTTTGCGTCGGCTACAAGATTGACGGCCAGGGAACGCAGCAGGTTCCGGCGCAGATCTCGGGCTTCGAGAAGATCGAGCCGGTTTACACGAATCTGCCGGGATGGCAGACGAACACCTTCGGCATCGACAGCTACGATCGTCTGCCGGAGAAAGCGAAGCGCTATCTGCAGTTCGTCGAAAAAGAATCGGGCGCCAAGGTTGGCATCATCTCCACCGGGCCGGACCGCGAGCAGACGATGTTTGTGCCGGAGTTTCTCGCCATGCTGGATGGCATGGGCAAGGCCGCGAAGGGCTAGCCAATGTGGTTGGGTGGAGCGCCGCTTCAGCGGTGCAGAGGTAGTGCTGGCCTTCAGGCCAGCGTCCGGCGGCCAGGCTCCGAGACCGAGTCGGCTTCAGCCGACGCCAGAGTGTCGCCCGCTGAGGCGGGCTCTTGAATCATGGGGCTATCACGCGGAGCTAAAGCTCCGCTCTACCTGAAATCGGAGGATGTGATGCTGGTGCTGGCAGTCAACTGGTTGGCGCATGAGAGGCACGAGAATGAGGTTGCGGTCATCTTCGCCAAGCTTGAAGCGGCCTCGCGTCAGGAGCCGGGGTGCCTGATGTACGTGGTTCATCGCCACGTCGACGATCCGCGCCGCTTCTTCATCTACGAGCAGTATCGCGATGCCGCGGCGCTGGAGGCGCATCGCAACTCGCCTCACTTTCAGGAATACGCCGTCAAGGCGCTGCGCAACATCGGAGAACGCCAACAGGGCGATCTGTATAAGCCGCTGAGCAACGACTAGCGATCTGCGCCGTAGCGACCCTACTACGAACAGCTGCACAAAATCGCGTCACTCGGCTATTAGAGGCTCTTCCGCAAACCACGCAAACAAAATCAGTGCAAAGTTTCTTGCACAGTGGCAGAATTGCCGCAACGACAGCTAAGCGGAGCCACTTCGATGAAACGCTTCATTGCGACGGCGGTTTTGTGTGCCGTTTTCCTAGAGCCGCTGGCGTTCGCCGGAATTGGGCACGACGTGACGATGTACGTCGGCGGTACTGAGAATCAGATCAAAGATGGAACCGAAGGCCGGTCCTCCGAAAAGGACGAAAAGAACTTCCTGTTCACCTACAAAGGCGGCTCACTGACCGTCCCCTATGAGCAAGTGAACGACTTGGAGTACGGCCAGAAAGCCGGGCGAAGGGTCGGGCTAGCGATAGCCGTTACGCCACTTGCGCTCCTCTCAAAAAAAAGAAAACATTTTCTGACCGTAGGCTGGAAAGACGATCAGGACAAACAGCACGCAGCCGTTTTCGAACTGGGTAAAGAGATAGTTCGAACGACAATCGTCACCCTTGAAGCGCGAACCGGCAGAAAAGTTGAATACGAGGATGACGAAGCGCGCAAGAGTGGAATGGGGGGATAGGAACAGTGATCCCTGTCATTCTTGCCTGTGTGCTGTTACAGACGGCTCCCGCGGCCCCAATCTCAGCCCCTACCCAACTGCAAACCTCTAGCCCAGCTAGTTCCGATCTGCTGAAAGTCAAGCGTATTTATGTTGAGAGCTTTGGAGATGACCCTGTCTCCAAGGAAATGCAGTCATTGATCGTCTCCGCACTAGTCGCAAGCAGACGTTTTGTCGTGACAGAGAACCGTGAGCGCGCTGACGCTGTTCTGAAAGGAGTGGCTGTTGAGAGAGCATCGCAGGAGGTGCATGCCTTCGGAGACAGCACTGTGGCACGCAATACGGCGATCAGCGACTCCTCCGTCAACACAGAAATGGTGGACCGGGCGCACGTAGCAATTCGATTGGTGAATCCAGACGGCGACGTGATTTGGACGGCGACCCAGGAAAGCAAGGGAGCAAAGTACAAAGGGGCCAGTGCTGATGCTGCGGATATGTGCGTAAAACAACTTCTTCGTGACGTCGCAAAAGCAGAAGCGGCTGCTAGCGCCGCTGCCACTCCAACCGCGCCGCAACGGTGAAAGCTACGCTGGCCTGAGGTATCTGCGTGAAGACCCTCCCGCCGCTACGCGGCTCTGAGCACTTTCCTACCTTACCCAGGACTCCGCTGCGCTCCGTCCTGGGCTGGCTGCACCCCTTCGAGGTTCGATTTTCGTACATCCTACGGTAGGGCCCCAAGGAAGCCCGAGTCCTCACCCGACCGCTTAAGCGCGGATGCTTAACTCTTCACCTCACGGCGGGAAATCCGCGAAGTCCGCTTCCTGCGCTCCGGTATCGCCCAGCGACTCCCGCAGCATCACCCACAGCGCCGCCAGCACCGATGCCACTACCGGCCCGAGAAACAATCCGATAAACCCGAAAGCCTCGATGCCGCCGAGGATGAAGAACAGCAGCACAAACGGGTGCAGTTCGACGCGCCCAGAGATCACCCATGGCCGAATGACATTATCGATGGAACTGACAACCACGGCGCCCCAGATCAGCAGGAAGATGCCCTTCCAGATCGCTCCCTGCCCAAGCAGGTAGATGGCGACCGGTACCCAGACGATCGCCGAGCCGACCACGGGAAGGATGGAGCACAATCCCGCCCCCAGTCCCAACAGCAGCGCCGAAGGCATGCCCACGATCTTCATGGCGATGCCGGTCAGCAGGCCTTGCACGAAGCCCACGCTGAGAATTCCGTAAACGTTCGCGATGATGGTGTCGGAGATGTTCTGGTAGAGGCGCGCCACCTGCACGTCGGAAAGCGGACTCAGCCTGCCGGCGCGATAGGCCCATTCCTTGCCCTCGCGAAACAGAAAAAAGAGGATGACGAAGGTGATCAGGGCGTTGACGGCGAAGCGCGCCAGATTACTCAGCACCTCTGCGCCCACGCTGACCAGGCTGAGGCTCACCTTTTGCGCGTTGGAGTTAATGATGGCGTGCACATCGTACTTGGAGAGATCGACCCAGCGCCCGATGAAGTGCAGCGGGCCAGCCGCAAGGTTGGCGAGAAAGAGCGTGAAACCGCCCTCTTCGGCGCTGCGGCGGCTGAGATAGTGGGCCGCGCTCATGGCTTCATTCGCACCCAGGGTCACGATGATGAAGGCGGGCACCCCGAAGAGCAGCATGACCGCCAACGTCGAGATGAGCGAGGCGACTCCACGGCGCCGTTTGAAAGCACGGAGAATCTGCTCGTGAATGGGAAAGAAAACCACAGCCAGGATGACCGCAAACGCAAAGGGCTGGAGAAACGGCCAGGTGATGATGATCGCAAGGCCTAGCACAAGAATGACCAGGGTCGCGAGGAAAATGCTCGTGGTGCGCTTGCTGTTCATGGCGCGAGTCGATCTCAGTTGTAACACGGGCGCCTGGGTCATGCGGCTGTGGCAATAGCGCCGTGTAGCACTATAGTGGTAGCGACGCGGGCCATGAGTGGCTGGGTCGCCACGCTACAAGTGGTCTTGCGGGGAGTCGATATTGAGGCTACAGTCAGGGCAATTGCAGGAGTAGGAGCTGGGCGCCACACAAGCTCCGCCCGTTCTGGCCGCCGAGAACAGGCCGGGTCTGCCCAGATGAGGGATTTATGGCCGAGTTCTTGCGGCGTCTGTTCGCACCTTACAACTTGTACGGTATGGCTGTCTGTGCCGTTTTTCTGGGGGTGTGGTTCTACTTCTCGCGTGAACAAGAGACCACTACGGTGGATCTGCTCGGCCGCCGGCGCCGCCGGGAGGGGCCGTCTGTCGATCAATCTTTATGAGCTTCCCAAGGCCGGGGCGACCGCTTTCGCCCGGCCTCCGCCGCTGAATTGAGCTCCCCGGTGTTTGGCCCAGCTGCGACTCTATTTCCCCTGCTAACGCCAATAGTCCTCTTAGGCCGGCTGTCAAAGTCACTTGCTGCCGACGTGCAGGATGACTCCGGCGCTGTAGCGAAAGTTGTTTTGCCGATTGTCCAGGCCGTCCGGATATCGTGTCATGAAGTATTCCGCCTGGACGGGACGCACGGCGACGTGCTGCGAGACGTTCACATCAAGCCCGCCCCCGGCTGTCATGGCGAAATGGTTCTGCGTCCCGCCGACGCCGACCCCGTTGGAAGCCAGCAATCCACCGAAAAGCGTCTGGGCAAAAGGCGTGACCCTTCGCTCTCGCAGATTGATTCTAGGACCGAACAGGTACGACATCGCAGCTGCGGTGGCACCATAGGTCGGAATGCCATAGCCGCTGACGTCGCCTACGACGCCGAGCCAGCGATCCATGTTGTACTCCAGCTGACCTCCGCCGCCGTTTCCGTTATAGCTTGAACTTGCGGGAAAGCCCGGGACCTTCGCATTCACGTTAAAGCGGACGTAGTCATATCCGCCATAGAGATCGAGCTGCGGAGTCTCGCTCTGGGCATGGACCCTTTGGACACCGGTGCACAACGTCAACAACAGCAACGCAGAAGTGAATCGCTTGTTCATCTTGGTAGCTCTGCGTGATGCTAACCCTGACGGACGGCCGCAGTTGTCAACAATCTGTAAACAGTCGGCCGCACCCCCATCGGCAACCATGGCGGTGCTTGCCTCCTGGCGAATCGTTTAACATACCTGCATTTGTGATTATTGAATGCAGTAGTAGCGCCCCGGCATTCGAAACTGATCCACGTTTCAGCGCCGCTGCCCTGGGAGAGTAATGACTTGGATCTATTCACCCGTCCATTGATCGTCTTTGTGTTTTCGCTGCTGGTGCTTTGGCTGTCAGTGCAGATCGGCACCAGAGTCGGCACCAAGCTGCGTCCCCCGCGCGAGGAAGAGCGCGACGATCTGGGCCTGGTAATCAGTTCCAGCTTGACGCTTCTGGCCCTGATCATCGGATTCAGCTTCTCCATGGCCGTCAGCCGTTACGATCAACGCAAGAACTACGAAGAGGAAGAAGCCAACGCCATCGGCACTGAATATGTCCGCGCCGGCTTGCTGCCGGCGGCAGATGCCGAAACCGTTCGACAGCTACTCGTTCAATATCTCGATCACCGCCTGGTGTTCTTTACAACCCGTAATCAGCAGGAGTTGGAGCGAATTAACAACGAGACAACAAAGCTGCAGGATCAGATGTGGTCCGTTGTGGAGCATGCTGCTGCAGCGCAACCGACTCCAATTGTCGGCCTCGTCGTCTCGGGCATGAACGACGTCTTGAATCGGCAGGGCTACACCCAGGCGGCTTGGTGGAACCGCATTCCCACTGGAGCGTGGAGCCTAATGATCGCTCTTGGTGTCTGCTGCAGCGTGCTGGTTGGCTATGGCGCTCACCACAAGAAGGGATTGCTATTTACCGTTCTCCCGTTTCTGCTGGCGATCGCCTTCTTTCTTATCGCCGATATCGATAGCCCGCGGCGAGGCGTGATTCGCGTGGCTCCGCAGAACCTGATCAGCTTGTCGGAGTCGCTGCACAAACAATATAGCCTTATCCATTAGCCAATTCGTCGGCCATCCGTTCGCCCGCGCTTTGATCGGCAGACTTGCCGTTGCCGTCTCACCTGTCCAAAAAACGCTGCTATTTTCGTGAGCGTTTCGCCCGCAAGACAATTGACTTCCCGCAGCGTTCCGCAGTAGATTTCCCATCGCCATTGTGGCTCGACCCGCGCGCTGGCATTCACCTCCCACAACGTCAGACCAAAGGAAAAATCTATGCTATGTCGACTGTTCGGCTTCGCACTGATGTCTGGGCTGCTCGTTGCCACGGCCTGCGCGCAATCCTGGACGCCGGTACAAAATGTTCCCAACATCGGACCCGGAGCGA
>JASHXK010000446.1 GCA_030043575.1 Terriglobales bacterium | reverse complement strand
CGGGATTTGGGCGCTGGGCGATTGCAACGGCCAGGGCGGCTTCACGCACACGTCCTATAACGATTACGAAATCGTCGCCGCGAATCTATTGGACAACGACCCTCGCCGCCTGAGCGATCGCATCCTTGCCTATGCGCTTTACATCGACCCGCCGCTCGGCCGCTGTGGGATGACGGAGGATGAAGTGCGCAAGTCCGGTAAGAAGGCGTTGATAGGGCGGTACGAGATGGCCAATGTCGGCCGCGCTCACGAGCGCAGCGAAACCCAGGGCTTTATGAAGGTAATCGTCGACGCGGAGACAAAGCAGATCCTGGGTGCGGCGATTCTGGGTATCGAGGGCGACGAGGTCATTCACACGATTCTCGATGTGATGTACGCGAAGGCTCCTTATACCGTGATTTCGCGTGCCATGCACATCCATCCCACAGTGTCAGAGTTGCTGCCCACGATGCTGCAGGATTTGAAGCCGGTGGAATGACTTAACCACAGAGACACAGAGTAACAGAGTTTTGTTTGCTAAGACCTCAGTGCTCTCCGTGATCTCTGTGGTGAACAAATACTTCGGCGCTTAGGCGCAAAGTCTGGCCGAACAACCCTGAATCAGAAGAACGGCTAGGCTTTTTCTTAGATATCTTCTTCTCTGTGCCTCTGTGTCTCTGTGGTGAACAAAAATCCTCTATCATCTAGGGATGGCCGTTGCCATCCAGTGCCGCGGGCTGCGCAAGACCTATGAGGGCAAGGTCGAAGCCGTGCGCGGGCTCGACCTGACCATCAACATGGGCGAGTGCTTTGGGCTGTTGGGGCCGAATGGCGCGGGGAAAACCACGACCATCGAGATTCTCGAAGGCCTGCTGGAGCCGACCTCCGGCCAGGTTGAAGTGCTCGGCAAGACATGGCAATCGGACGAGCGGGAGTTGCGCGAACGGCTGGGCATCTCCTTGCAAGAAACGCGGCTTTCGGAAAAGCTGACGGTTCGCGAGACGTTGCAGCTTTTCTCCAGCTTCTATCGCCATCCCACGCCGGTGGAAACTGTGCTGGATGAGCTTTCGCTGCAGGAGAAGAAAGACGCGCTGGTCGGCAAGCTCTCGGGCGGACAGAAACAGCGGCTAGCGGTTGCGACCGCGCTGGTCGCGAATCCCAGGATTCTCTTTCTCGACGAGCCGACTACCGGACTTGATCCGCAGAGCCGCCGGCAGTTGTGGGACATCATTCGTCAGTTTCAGCAGCGCAACGGCACGGTACTGTTGACCACGCATTACATGGACGAGGCGGAACGGCTGTGCGATCGCATCGCGATCATCGATCACGGGCAGATCATCGCCGAAGGTACGCCGGCGGAGCTGATCGAGCGTCTTAGCGGACATCATGTTGTGGAGTTCGCCATTGCCGATGGTAACGGTGCCGATGGCCACCCATGGGACAAGCTTCCCGGCGTGCAGTCGGTCCGCTCCGACGATGGAGTCTTTTCACTGCGCGTGCATGAGCCGCATGAGACCATTCCGGCGCTGCTGGCGGAATTGCAGCGCCAGCGCGCGCAATTGGTTCATCTCACCACGCGACAGGCGAGCCTGGAAGATGTGTTCGTGCAGCTCACCGGCCGGCATTTGAGGGAGGAGTAGAGCAGGTTTTTAAGGGTGGAGCACGCCTTCAGGCGCTGCCAGGAAATCCGAAGTCTGAGAACGAGAGCACGGCAGGGCCTCGCCGAGTGCTCAGAACTTGGGTTTCCTGACGCTTCGTGTCAGGGCACGACTTCAGTCTTGCTGATAAGTCAGTTTATTTCTCGCTCAGCCGGCTTGAGCCGGCGGCACAAAACGCGCGGATCGGAGTTTCGCGGCGACAGCCGGAACGCGCGGCCCTCGCGGGCTGAAGCCCGCTCGGGTAATACTAATATCCGCGTTTCGGCACGACTAAAGTCGTGCCCTGACACGAACCGATTGAAACGGGACTCTGGTAATACGCCTGAAGGCCGTGCTCTACCCCAGCACTGGATTCTGCAATGGCAACTATCGAACAACCGCCGGTTACCTCTCAGCCAGAGCAAGCGGTCAAGACGAACGGCCGCTGGATCGGCTATGTGCGTCTGTTGCAGATGCGCATGCTCGAGTTGTGGCGCGAGCCCGAGGTCATCTTCTGGGTCTTCGTCTTCCCGCTGCTATTGGCGTTGGGACTCGGCATCGCCTTTCGCAGCAAGCCGGCCGACATCACTCCGGTTGCCATCATCGACGGGCCGAAAGCACAGGAAGTCCTCAGTCTGTTGCAGCATTCGCCGGACCATGCCAGCTTTCAGCCCGAGATCCTGAGTGCGCCGGCAGCGCTCGATGGCTTCCGCTTGGGCAAGTATTCTCTCGTCGTCAGCATCGACGATTCGGGCAACTTACAATTTCGCTACGATCCTGCGCGTCCCGAGAGCGTGCTGGCGCGGGCACAAGTCGACGACGCGATTGAGACCGCTGCGGGCCGCAAGAATCCCATCAGCACGCAGAGCCGAGCGTCGAGCGAGCCTGGCGCGCGCTACATCGACTTCCTCATTCCCGGCCTACTCGGCATGAATCTGATGAACTCCGGCATGTGGGGCATCGGCTTTGCGCTGGTGGAGATGCGCCAGCGGAAGCTGCTGAAGCGTTTCGTGGCGACACCGATGCGGCGCTCGGATTTTCTGCTCGCACTGGCCAGCAGCCGTCTCGTCCTCATGCTCATCGAAGTTGCGCTGCTGTTGGTGTTCGGAGTGCTGGTGTTTCATGTCCGCGTGGAAGGCAATATTCTCCCGATCCTGCTGATTGGCGCGCTGGGCGCGGTTTCCTTTGGCGGCGTCGGATTGCTGACCGCCAGCCGTGCGCAGAAGATCGAGAGCGTCAGCGGACTGATCAATGTGGTGATGATGCCGATGTGGATCTTCTCCGGCGTGTTCTTCTCGTACGAACGCTTTCCAAAGATGTTCCTGCCAGCGATTCGCGCCTTGCCATTGACGGCGCTCAACGACGCATTGCGAGGCGTCATCCTTCAGGGAGCGCCGCTCAGTGCGCAGTTCGGCAGGATCGCCGTCCTGGCGATCTGGGGAGGCGTGTCGTTTGTGCTGGCGCTGCGCTGGTTCCGCTGGAGCTGAGGCAGGTCAGAGATTTCTGGTGCGACCAGCGGGAGTCGGTAGCTGTGATAGCGCTCTGCTTGCGCTAAATCCAACCAGCTACTAAGCCGCCTGTTTTTAGCTTCTTAGATCGTAATATTAAATTAAGTTGACCTTCGCACTGCGATAGTTCTACGGTTGCTCCGGCGCCACGACACGCAGCCGACCTAAGGCACTGAGCGCACTCTGCGAGAAAGTGGCGTCGGCGGTGATGGAGCGGTCCATCCAGGAGCATCCCAATGTCAGATCAACAGCAACCCACAGCTTCGATGTTCGATATCAGCTTGGGAACGGTAAGGGTCCCCCTCCTCGTCGTAGTGGCGACAATTATCATGACTCTGTCGCCGGCGCAGGCACAGACCTTCAGCGTGGTACACAGCTTCACCGGAGAAGCCGACGGAGCCAACCCGGGTTCCGGCCTCACGCCCGACCGCGCCGGCCATCTCTACGGAACGGCGAGTCAAGGGGGGAGTCCTGGAGCTTGCCAATATACGGTAGGATGCGGGACGGTTTATCGCATGACGCCGCATGGATCGAGCTTGGTCTTCAGCCCGATCTACAGCTTTACCGGCTCCCTCAACGACGGTGGATATCCGATGAGCGGCGTGACGATTGGTCCGGACGGATCACTCTACGGTGCTACCGGCCTTATCTACAACCTGAGGCCACCGGCGACCGCTCCTGTTTCGGTGTTTGCGTCTTGGACGTCAACCCAGGTTTATCAATTCTCTTACTTACCTGACGGATTCGACCCCACAGGCAACCTGGTTTTCGATTCTGCGGGCAACCTTTATGGCACAACCGAGTTTGGAGGCATCAACCTCTGCGGCGCCGGCGGCTTGGGATGCGGCGTGGTGTACCAGCTCACCCAGTCGAATGGAGTCTGGACGCGCAACGTGCTGTTCGAGTTTACCGGCGGCGGGATGGACGGAGGCAACCCCGCCAGCGGAGTCATCATCGACCAGTCTGGAAATCTGTACGGAACTACGCCAGAGATGTTTTACGGCACTTACTGTTGTGGCGCGGTATTCGAGGTGTCGCCCTCAGGGTCAGGCTGGACGGAAACCAATCTTGGCGTATTTTCGCCCTCCACCACAGGCGAGTACTCCTACACCAATCTGATCTTCGATCCCGAGGGCAATCTGTATGGAGTGGCGGCGCTC
>JASHXK010000048.1 GCA_030043575.1 Terriglobales bacterium | reverse complement strand
AGCGCGCGATGAGCTTCCAGCAACTGGCCGAGAGTTTCGATCAGCAGATCTCGGATCAGCAAACGCAAGTCGAGTCGCTGAAGGCTGCGCTGAAGAAGCTGGAGCTGAAGCTTTCGGAGGCGAAGGCCAAGGCGGATCTGCTGATCGCGCAGCATCGCCGCACGCGTGCGGTCACTCGGGCCGCCGATGCGCAGCTGACTCCCGGCGGCGAGGGCCAGACCTTCGATCGCATGCGGACGAAGGTCGCGCGCGAAGAAGCCCTGGGCCGCGCAAAGCACGAGGTGCTGGGCGACGACATCGACGGCCGGCTGCACGCGCTGGAGCGCGAGCAGAAGATCGACGCGCTGCTGGACGAGATCAAGAGCAAGAAGAAGATGCTGAGTGCGTAAGAGCGGGAGTTAGCAATTGGCGATTAGCAATTAGCGAACACCAGTAGGCTGTCATCCTGAGCCGAGCATCCGCCCGCATTTCCGATCCGCCGCTTTTGCGGATCGGGCGGATGCGCAGCCGAAGGATCTGCGGTCCGGCGAGTGAACGGGAATGGGAGATCTGATTCTCTGTATACTCGAACCGTTCTTCGAAGCGTTTGCAGAGTTGCTCCTTGCCCAACTCTGCAAAGGAGTGGATTGGCTGTGGTCAGCTTTTCAGAACCTCTTGAGGTGAGCCTTGATTCTTGATGTGTTCGTCAACGCCGCTGAGGACGGTTGGATGGTTGCGGAGTGTCCAGTTCTCCCAGGCTGCGTTTCTCAGGGGCGTGACGAGAAAGAAGCTCTCGAGAATATCAAGGAAGCGATCACCGCTTGGCTCTGGGCCGAGAATCAGAAAGCACTGTCGCGCCTGCCGCCGCGACAGAAATGACTGCTCGTGTGCGTCTGACAGGCGACGGTCCTCTCGTCACCCGCAGTCATCGGCCCAGTCCGCTGCTACAATACCCGCGATGGCGGACTCCCTTTATCTCAGCATCTGGTTTCCCACGTTTCGCGAAGGTGAGATGATGACGCGAACGTTATCCGTATTGCGGCAGTTCCCGTTCTCGTCGGTGCGCGAAGGCATCACCTATCTGTCGGTGCATCCGGTTGCGTGGACCGAGCCGACGGTGCTGGAGCGGCGCTTCGATCCCGGCATCTCGCCCGAGGAATCCGTCGACTTGGCCAGCGAGTTTATGCACGACGACTTCGCCTTTGTTTTCGAGGCCTTCTGGGATTTGTGGGTGCCCAACGATGACGAGGGCGGCGACAGTTGGGTGCAGCGCCCCGCTGCGGTCAAGTTCCTCGTTCACGGGGTCCAATTCGACGACGGCATCTATACCGACGACGGCCACATCCAGGTGGATTTCGGTCTCGACTCCTCGTTCGTGTACGAGGGGCAACGCCTGTCGCCAGTAATCGAGAAGCATCTGCGCAACAACATCGCCAAGCTGGTCGCCTTCTCGAATGCGGTGGAGAAGCATTGCGCCGTGAGCGGCCGGGTGCTGTGGTCGGAATCGGAAGAGAACCTGGCGCAGAAGCTCTTGGCGAGACTGCAGCAGACGCAGTAGAGCTGTCAGCCGTCAGCTATCGGCTGTCAGCTTGGAACGGACGGCTGCGGGTATCCTCCAAAGACCTGACCTCGCATCACTGCGATCGAACCTCAGATCCCTCGGCTCCGTGGCGCGCGCTGCGCGAACTTCACTTCGCTCGGGACGCAATTCATCGAAAAGCCGTGCTGTCGACAGTCTGACCACGGACGGCTAAGTGCCGACAGCTGAGAGCCGATGGCCCACAGCCGATAGCCGATAGCAAAAAGAGGCCGCTCACGCGGCCCCTTTTTTTCCTCGCTCGCTGTCGTAAATTACATGCCCTGATTGAGGCCCTTGTTCACCAGAACCTTAACATCAACGCGCTGGTTCAGGGCGCGTCCCATCGAGTCGGTGTTGCTGGCGGCGGGTTTGTTCTCTCCATAACCCGCAGGCAGCAGGAAACGGCGCATGGGAATGTTCCCCTTATTGCGCAGATACTGCACCACCGCTGAGGCTCGCTGATCGCTCAGCCGCTGATTCTCCGCCTGGGTGCCGGTGCTGGAGGCGTAACCGGCAACTTCGATCATGTAGTGACTCGTGGACATAGCCACCTGCGCCAGCTTGTCGAGATCAGCCTTGGCGGCGGCGTCCAGTGCGGACTGTCCGGTGGCGAAGTAGACCCCCGCTTCGGCGACGGTGTTGTATTCACCCAGATCGGAGACGCGCTGGTTAACCATGGTCACCGCCTGCGCGTTCATCAAGCCCAGCGCTCCAGCGGCAACAGCGGCCGTGCCGGCAGCGTTCGCGGTGCCCTGCGCCTGGTTGGCGGAAGCCTGCGCTGCCTGCGCCTGATCCACACCCTGGTTAGCCGTGCTCTGGGCGTTGGCAGCGGCCTGCTTGTTCGCCTGGCTCTGCTGATACTGCGCCATGGCGATATCGAACATGTCGGGATTAAAGGTGATCTTGGTAGCGGTCAGCTGGCCCTGCGCGTTGCCCATGCCTTCGGCACTGATGGTCAGGCCGGGCAGCATGGCAGCTGCGTCCATGTCCTGGCGGCGCATGCGAAACGTGCCCTTCACGCGTTTGTATTGCGTATCGTCGGCGAGATCGACGATTACGGTGTTGCCGTCCTTGTCCTGGACGGTCAGCATGTCGGCGTCGCGAGACATGATCTCGCCGGTGACCTTCGCTTTTTTGCCATTGGGAATCTGCTTCGGTGTTGCAGCATACGTCAGGCCGGCTAACAGCAAGACGCAAGTTAAGACAGCCAAAAGTTTCGACTTCACGGGAAATCCTCCATTCGCAGCGTCAGTTTCTTTTTCCAACTAGTGAGTTGAATCCGGCAGACGCCGGACTGGCGATTCGCTGAAGTGCAAGCAACCGCCCTGTAAGGTTACAAAAGGAAGTCGGACTAGTAATACTCCTAGAATTACTGAGAAACAAGCCAAAAAATGTATAGGGCAGGGCGTTGGCCGCGGCTTGCTTGAACGTTATCGCCATGAAGAAAGGCCCGGCAAATCGCCGAGCCTTATCCTTACAAAAAACTAACAACTGACAACCGATAACTACTTCGTTCGTCCTGCCTCGATCTTCAGCTCCGCGCTGGCCCCGGCCTGCGCGGCCGCCAACCGCGCAGTCAGTACCCGGAAGGGCGAGCAGGAGACGTAGTTGAAATTCAGCGTCGCGCAGAACTCGACCGACGAGGGTTCGCCGCCGTGCTCGCCGCAAATGCCGATCTTGATGTCGGGACGTGTGGCCCGGCCTTTGTCGGTGCCGATCTTCATCAGCTCGCCCACGCCTTCGCGATCCAGAACCGCAAACGGATCCTGTTTCAGAATGCCTTCCGCGAGATATGCGGTGAGGATCTTGCCGACGTCGTCGCGCGAGAAGCCGAAGGTCGTCTGCGTCAGGTCGTTGGTACCGAAGCTGAAGAATTCGGCTTCCCTGGCAATCTCATCGGCGACCAGCGATGCGCGCGGCAGCTCGATCATGGTACCGACCAGATACTCGACCTTATCTTCCTTCTCCGCAAAAACCTCATCGGCGACCTTGCGCACCAGCGCGGCCTGATTGGCCATTTCCTTCAGACCGGTGGTGAGCGGAATCATGATTTCCGGCTTGACCTTCACGCCTTCTTTCGCGCACTTGACGGCCGCTTCAAAGATGGCGCGCGCCTGCATCTCGGTGATCTCCGGATAGGTAATGCCGAGTCGGCAGCCGCGCAGGCCGAGCATGGGATTCTGCTCGTGCAACTGCTCCACGCGATTCAGCAGCGTGCGCAGTTCTTTCAGCTTCGGTGATTTCGGCTTCGTGTCTTCCAGCCGTGTGATCTCCACCAGCAGCTCTTCGCG
>JASHXK010000445.1 GCA_030043575.1 Terriglobales bacterium | reverse complement strand
CTTTCGATGTCGGCGGTGGGGACGTCGACGTAGCCGCTGGCGGGATCGCCGCTCATGTAGAGGCGCGTGACCTCGCCGACCGCCTCGTGATGCTCATGGCGAATGCTGAAGCCGTTGCGCAGGTTGGCCATCTCGGCAGCGTGAAGCGGAAGTGCGACTATTAGCGAAAGCAGGACAAAGCAGGTGCATCGACTCCTCGCCAAAGACGGGCTCGTCGCTCGGGATGACACCCTGAAATGGCGTCGGCAGCGGCTCATATCGGTTCGGAATGAGACTCCTGTCAGGAACCTACGCATTCACCCTCGTTGCATCCGGATTCAACACCTGCTCGATGGCCGCGGCGACTCCGCTTTCATCGTTGCGCAAGGTGATGGTCCAGCCATCGCGCTTCAAATCATCGGACGCATTTCCCATGATCACCGGATGACCGGCAAAGGTCAACATCTCGATGTCATTGTAATTGTCGCCAATGGCCATAACCTCAGAACGTTGGATGCCGCGATGCGCGGCCCAGCGCTCCAGGGCATGTCCCTTGGAGCAGCCGGCATGCAAAATGTCCACGATGGTTAGATCACGGTGATCGTATTTCGTTTGCAGGACCGTGATCTCGCCGGTGAAGTCGGAGGCCAGCAGACACTGCTGCGCACTCTCCATCAGCGTAATCGGGCCGCAAAACATGGTTTGGATGGGATCCTCGGTCACGGCTTTCTCGATCGGGTTGACGTATTCAATATAGGGCGCGTTCTTTTCCATCCAGCGCTGAATGACGCCGTACAGCTGCTCGTGACATTCGCAAAGAATTGCGCCCATGGCTTCGCGATCAAACGTAATCACCAGGTAGTTGTGGAATTCGCGCATGTGGCGGCAAATCTTGAGGGCGGTCGATTGCGGCATCAGGTCGCGGTGGAACGACTCGCCCGTGGTCGAGCGCGTGACCGCACCATTGGAACTGATGATCCAGAGATCAAAGCCGAGTTGCTCTGCGACGGGAAGCGCGAAGCGGTGACGACGGCCGGTGACCAGAACAACTTCAACCCCGGCTTCATGCGCGCGGCGCAAGGCGTCCAGATTGGCATGGGAGATCTGGGCCGTGGAATCGAGCAACGTGCCATCAATGTCGATGGCGATCAGGCGGATGGGGCGCGGCAACACAGAATATTGTAGCAGTCAGCGGTCAGCAGTCAGCGGTCAGCAGTCAGCCAAAACCGAACTTTGGCCTCAATGTAACGGTGCACTGTCCCTGTCCTGGCGGCGCTTCTCGCGTATGCAGCGATCGTCGAGGTCTGGCGGTTGATTGCTGACCCTGAGTGCTCTTTGCCGGCTGCTGATTTCGGACCGGCTCCCGTTTCGGATTGGCCCGCCGGCTCCGGCGCGATTCGGCTCGATAAGCCTCTTCCCCTCACCGCGCCCGGCGACGTACAGTAAAGATAATGGAGCTGCGCAAAGATCCGATCACCCGCTCCTGGGTCATCTGTGGTGACGAGCCCGAGAGCGGAAGCTCGGCAGGAGGGTTCTGCCCATTCTGTCCGGGGTCTGGCCTGCCGCTGCAGGTGGTTGCAACGGCGCCGACTGTAAATGGCAGCCCGTGGTCGGCGCAAGCCGTGGTGCACCCCCATCCGCTGTATGGGATCGATGGCGAGCCGGGCCGGTCAGGCAATGGACTGTATGACACCATGCGGCCAGTTGGGGCGCACGAAGTCTTGGTGGAGAATGCGCGCCATGATCGTCACCTGTGGAACGCTGACGACCGCGAGATCGAAGAGTATCTGGCGCTCTGTGGCCAACGCATCCAGGACCTGAAGGGCGATACTCGATTCAAGTACATCAGCGTGTTTAAGAACTACGGCGCGCTGTCGGGGCAGGAGTGGGACCATCCCACTTCCGAGATTGTGGCCACGACCTTCGTGCCGCGGCGCGTGCTCTATGAATTGCGCGCGGCGCGCGAACACTATCGCGTGAAAGAGCGCTGCGTATTTTGCGACATCCTGCATCAGGAGCAGGAACAGCGGTCGCGTGTGGTCGAGATTCGCGGTGAGTACATGGCGGGCTGTCCCTACGCGCCGCGCGTGCCGTATGAGACATGGATCGCACCGCGCAACCATGAAGCCTACTTTGAACGTAGTGTGCTGAAGTCAGGTGCGATGCGCGATTTTGCCGCGTTGCTGCGGCGGACGCTGTTTCGCATTCGCACCATCGCCGACGGCTTCCACATGGTGCTGCACACCTCGCCCAACACGGTGCACCGTTCGGAGACGCTGGGCTTCTGGAAAACCATCGAAGACGACTACCACTGGCACCTGGAAATCCTGCCGATTATCGGAAATAAGGCGAAGTCGTATACGTTCAAAGAGGTGTACTACTCGCCGGTCAGCTCGGAGACGGCCGCAGGGATTCTGCGCGAAAGACCGACGGAGTGATGAGAGTAGCTAGTAATGAGTAGATAGCAATTAGTGGGTAGTAATTAGTAATCGGCATTTCGCCTCAGCCCAGAGCTCCTGGGAATGCGCATCGAACCAAGAATTTGATTTTGTCTGGTAAGTGGCGTCGCTAAGAGAACTATTCTCGAAGCCGGGACGGAGACCAGTTTGCTGATTACTAATTACTAATTACCAGCTACTTCCTTATGCCCGTCCGTCGCCTCAAGACTTATACCGCGCAGACCGGTTACGTTTATCAGTACTACTTTGTCGGCAAACGGCAGGCGCTGGAGGATGATCCGGAGGCGCCTTCCACGGAATACATCTTCGACGTCACAGCCGATCGCAAGAC
>JASHXK010000444.1 GCA_030043575.1 Terriglobales bacterium | reverse complement strand
GATTCATTGGAGAAGTGGTGCCTGGAGCACCGCATCGAAAAGATCAGCGAATTGACCGGCGCGCTGCAGGTCGAGCCAAGTCAGCCCTAACCAGGAGCAAGTTAGTTTGTGCTCTGACGGGACAGTGCGGGCCTTCAGGCCCGCGTAACCGCCGTTATCGGAGAATTGAGTCTGCTTAAGCCGACGGCAGGGCGTGTCGCCGGCTGAAGGCGGCTCCATCAAAAAAAGATCGGCTTGACGCGGCGCTGAAGCGCCGCACTACCTGAGTACGCAAGATCGAGGCTCGCAGCTCGAAGTTTGTGGCTCGCAGCGCGGCTCTAAGCTCACGGCTCAAGGCTCACGGCTCACAGCGCCTACTCTTCCTCTTCCGTCACTTCTCCGCGCTCGGCCTTGGCGGCGGCGATGACCTTCTCCTGCTGCAAGGCAGGGACGAAATCGTAGTGGTGCATCTCCATGGCAAAGCTGCCCCGGCCCTGCGTCATCGAGGTTAAATCGGTGCCGTAGGTCAGCATCTCGGCCATCGGCACTTCGGCCTTCACCACGGTCTTGCCCGCCTTGTTGTCCATGCCCTGAATGCGTCCGCGGCGGCTGTTGAGGTCGCCCATAATCGAGCCCGCGAACTCATCAGGGATGGTGATCTCCACGTTCATGATCGGCTCCAGCAGCGTGGGTTTGGCCTGTTCCATGGCTTTGCGGAAAGCGATGCGGCCCGCAGTCTTGAACGAGAGCTCATTCGAGTCGACGTCATGGTACGAACCGTCGTAGAGGATCACCTTGAAGTCAACCACGGGAAAGCCGGCGAGGAAGCCGCGCTGGGCCGCTTCCACAATTCCCTTTTCGACGGCAGGAATGAAGTTCCTGGGAATCGCGCCGCCGAAGATCTCATTGACGAACTCAAAATTGCCGCCGCGCGCCAGTGGCTCCATCTTGATCTTGCAATCGCCGAACTGACCGTGACCACCGCTCTGCTTCTTGTGGCGGCCCTGCACGTCGGCGCGGCCGCGAATGGTCTCGCGATACGGCACCTTCGGCGCCTTCAGATTCACTTCGGTGTGATAGCGGTTCTTCAGCTTGGAGACGATGACTTCGATGTGTTGCTGGCCGGTACCCGCGATCAGGAATTCCTTGGTCTGCGGATCGCGGAAGAAGCGCAGCATGGCGTCCTCTTCCATCAGCTTGTGGATGCCGTTGCTCAGCTTGTCTTCGTCGGCGCGCGTTTTGGGCTCGATCGCGAAGGTGATCGCCGGTTCGGCAAAGGTGACCTGCGGATACTGAATTGGCGAAGCCTTGTCGCCCAAGGTGTCCCCAGTCAGCGTGTCCTTCAGCTTAGCGACGGCGCCGATGTCTCCGGCATGCAGCTCATTCACCGGGACCGCGGTTTTTCCCTGCATCGCAGAAATGTGGGAGAGCTTCTCACTCGTGCTGCGGGTGAAGTTCTGCAGCGTGGCATCGTTCTTCAGCACGCCCGAGTAGACCTTGAAGAACGAGATGCGGCCCGCGAAGGGATCGCTGATGGTTTTGAAGACGAACAATGAGAGCGGCTCGGAATCGGCGAGTTTGCGTTTAGCCGGTTCGCCGTTGTTGGCCGTGGGAGCGGCGCTGACCGCATCGCGCTCGGCTGCCGTCGGCATGTAATCCACGATGAAGTCCAGCACCTCGTCGGTGCCCATATTTCCGAGGCCCGACGCAAACAGCACGGGGAAAATCTTGTCTTCGCGGATGGCATTGTGCAGCCCGCTGACGATGTGCTCCTCAGCGATGGTGCCCTTGTCGAAGAACTCTTCCATCAACGCGTCGTCGCCTTCGGCAACCTGTTCGATCAGACGCTCGTGCGCAGCCTTGGCTTCCTCCGCCATGCCGGCCGGAATGTCGCCTACTTTCGCTTTGCCGTTGCCGCCCATGTCGTAGGTGTACGCCTTCATCCGCACCAGGTCGATGACGCCGGAGAAGTTCTTTTCCGCTCCGATGGGCAATTGCACCGGCACCACCGTGCGGCCGAAGGCGCCGGTCAGCGACTCCATCACGCGATTGAAGTCGGCCCGCTCGCGGTCCATGCGGGTGCAGACGATGACGCGGGGCAGCGCCAGCTTTTCGCAATAGTTCCAGATGCGCTCGGTCACTACTTCCACTCCGCTGACCGCATCGACCACTACCAGGGCGGCTTCCACCGCCGGCAGCGCCATCTCGGCTTCGTGAATGAACATGTTGAAGCCGGGCGTGTCCACCAGGTTGATCTTGGTTTTGCCCCACTCGACCACGGCGGTGGCGGCGGAGAGCGTCATCGCCCGGGAGATTTCTTCTTCCTCGTAGTCGGTCGTGGTGTTGCCTTCATCCACACGGCCCAGCCGCTGGGTTGCGCCGGCGGTGTATAGCATGGCTGAGGCGAGTGAGGTTTTGCCCGAGTGCGAGTGCCCGACCAGAGCGACATTGCGAATGTTTGCGCTTTCGTAATTCTTCACCTATGACTCCTTGCGTGGGAGTAGCCGACTCCTCATCGAAATTATTCCGCCTGCGGCGGATGCTGGTCAGTTCCCCGATAGCACGGTCCAAC
>JASHXK010000443.1 GCA_030043575.1 Terriglobales bacterium | reverse complement strand
CATAGGCCCTTGCGCTGTTTACGTTTCCATCGACATCGAGCTTCGCTGCCGGCGTGTTGGTTCCGATGCCCACATTCCCATTCGCCTGATAAATCACCGAGCTCAACAGGAAATTCGGCGCCGCCCAGATGGGAATGTAGTTCGTCGTTCCCATGCCTCCCAGAATCGGCCCTGGTGGCGGGGTTGGGGAGTTTTGTCTTTCTGAGTTACTCGAGGTGGTATTGGTCTGTTGGGCTGCGGCGAATGACGCAAGCATAACGACCGCCAGAGCAGTTGTCATTCGAATGTCGCGCATGGAGAACTCCTTTGCCAGCCAGGATGGTGGTTGGATTTTCGAGCCTGGGGCGTGCGGCTTGGAATTGTGTTCGCAGCTTGCCGAGTTGTCCATCCTGATTTCGGTTGCGGGATTCCACAGTCGGCTACGGGAAGGTCACGACGGTTTTTCTTCGCTGGCGAGGCTACGCTTGTTCATTTCGTCCTGCGTATAGGGACCGCCCGAAAGGATGTGGCGCAGCCGCCGCATGAGCGCGTCAAACTCGCGCTCGTCGCCGCGCTGAATGGCCTCTTCCAGGCAAGGCATGTCGTCGTTGTTCCTCAGAGGCGGTAGCCCTCCGCAGGCATTCTACAATGGCGACGTTGCTTGCCACGAGCCGCTGCAACCCTTTCCCCTGCTACAATTTTTTGGCGGATTCGGGCGAGTCGTGCGGGGCCAAACGCTATTGTTCGCGTCCGAATTTTCCGAACTCCCGGCCCGCAATTGACGTATAACCCCTTAGAAGTACGAGGATTTGGGCCAGGAGTCGATGCCCTGTGGGAGTGCTGATTGGACGACAACCAAGCGGTCAATGCCCTTGTCCGTCGCTGTGTGTCTGGCGACGCTGCGGCTTGGCAGGAAATCGTTCAGCAGTATCACCGCAGGATATATAACATCTGCTATCGCTTTTCCGGATCGGCAGACGATGCGTCGGACCTGGCCCAGGAAGTGTTTATCAAGATGTATCGCACGCTCAGCACGTTTGACACCACGCGGGCTTCCTTTATGACGTGGGTGACGACCGTGACGCGCAATCTGTTGGTCGATCACTTCCGTAAGGGCAAGTATGACCGGATAACCGACTCGCTGGACGCGGCCCCGGGCGACCAGGAAGATGGCCTCACATTTGCTGAGCGATTAGAAGATAAGGGCTTAAGTCCGGAGGCGCGGGTCCGCAGCCAGGAGACGCAGAAGCTGGTCCACGAGGCGCTGCGGCGGTTGTCGCCCGAACTCCGGGAAGCCGTGATCTTGCGGGACTTGCAGGACATGGACTACAAGGATATTGCCAAAGTCCTCAATGTGCCCGAGGGAACTGTGAAGAGTCGCATAAATCGGGGACGAACGGAACTGGCGAGGCTGTTACAACGTAATTACAAGCAGGCGAACTGATGGCTGGGGAGATCCATTCCGAGATGCAGTGCAACCAGGTTGAGGCCCTTCTGGCCGAGATCCTGGACGGCACGTTGCAGGGCGAAACGCTGAAGGGCTTCGAAACTCATCAGCAGAGCTGCGCCTCCTGCCGCGCCATGATCGACGAAGCCCGCGCCGGAATGAACTGGCTGGAGGCGCTCGATGAAGCCGAGCCCCCGCGGAACCTGGTCCACAACATCCTGGCACAGACCATCGGAGCTCTGCCGTCCGAGCACGCGGTCGTTAAGCCGCGTGGCGAAGGCTGGCTGGAACGGCTCAAGGGCCGTCTGGCGCCGATGTTCGCGCCGATCGCGACGCCGCGCTTTGCGATGTCGTTCGGCATGGCGTTCTTCTCCATCACTATGTTGTTGGGTATCGCCGGATTCCATTTTGCGGATGTCCGTCATTGGGACCTGAGCTCCAAGGGCATTCGCCGGAGCTATTACGAAGCCCAGGTGCGCGTGATGCGCTATTACGAGAACGTGCGCTGGGTGTACGAGATTGAGTCGCGGGTGCGCGATTTGCGTCGCGCCGGGGCGCCTGATCAGAACGCTCAGCCGCAGCAGCAACAGGAGGCTCCCGCGCCCAATCCGAAGAATCCGTCGAAGAGTGACAACCGGCGGCCTGGCCCGCAGCGGCAGAACTACAGCCGCGGCAACGGCGAACCCGTGCTGGCCACCTTTCCGGCTGTGATGTTGGCAGCCATTCCTCAGGCCCGGCAGAACAGGAGAACCGCATGAACTGCGCCAATCATCCCGACGCGCCCGCGGTTGCGTACTGCCGAACCTGTGGCAAGCCACTGTGCAGCACGTGCTCACGCGACGTCCGCGGGGTTATCTATTGCGAGGAGTGTCTGGCTTCGCACGTTGCCGGTACTATGCCGCCGGCGGCCGGAGTCGTACCTCCGGCCGGCGATCGGCCGCCCGGTATTCCTAGTCCCGCGCTGGCCACCATCCTGGGATTCATTCCCGGCGTGGGCGCCATGTACAACGGCGAATTTGCCAAGGGCTTTATTCACGTGCTGATCTTCGCCACGCTGATCTGGATAACGGACCATGTCAACGGCATCTTCGGCCTGGCCATTGCGGCGTTCTACATCTACATGCCGATCGAGGCTTACAAGACGGCGCGTGCGCGCGAGATGGGTTTGCCGGCTCCCGACCCGCTCGGCCTGAACAATCTTTTCCGCAGCGGTCCACCACCGGCTCCGGCGGGCAACGCTCCTGTCGCCCCATCCGGAGCTCCCGGTACGCCCGGCGATGTTCCGCAAGCCGGTGCGGCATACGATGATGAAGAATCGCATTCGCGCATCCCGATCGGAGCGTTCATCCTGATCGGTTTGGGAGTCTTGTTTCTGCTCGACGAAGTAGGCGCCTTGCATTTCGATTGGCTTTGGCGTTTCTGGCCGCTCATCCTGATCGCCATCGGCGTTCGCATCTTGATGCAGCGTCAGCGGAGAGGCTGGTGAGGAGGAGACTATGAGATACCGGTACAATCGCGATTGCCCCTGCTCCCGTTGTCGAGCCCATGGCTACATGGGGCCTGCTGTCCTCATCACCATCGGCGTGCTGTTTCTGCTCGACCAGATGGGGCACATGCACTGGATGGACTTCGGCTTTACCTGGCCGGCGCTGCTCATCGTCATTGGCCTGATCAAGCTACTGGAGCACAGCGCCTCGACCTACGGCCACATTCCGCGCGAGTATACCCGCGGTCAAGTCCCCGGCCAGCCGATACCTCCCGGGTATACCCCTCCTGGCGCGTCCGGTTATCCCGGGCAAGGTCCAGTCGTAACGCCGCCTCCGAACGCTCCTGCCGGCTTCATCCAGCCGGGTCAGCCGCCTGCCGCACCAGGCGACAAGGGGGTGCCCAATGGCTAGTGTGAATCCATATCCTCCGGTTGCGCCACCGCCACCACCGGTGCCGCCGCCGTATCGCCACCGGCGCTCCATTGCCGGGCCGATCATCCTGATCCTCATCGGCGGATTATTTCTGGCGAAGAACTTTGGCTTTCGCTTTCCCGTTTGGCACTGGTTTGGACACTGGTGGCCGGTGCTGCTGATCCTGTGGGGTGTCATCGTCCTCATCGAGAACATGACCGCTCCTC